>CAZOKO010000099.1:0-9553 GCA_964580455.1 uncultured Thermodesulfobacteriota bacterium
ACATTATTTAATGCTTTTCCTAATATCTCAGGGAACATGCGTGTGGTAGATTATAATAATCTTCCCAGTGCGTACTATTTCCGTGAGAAAGGACTAACCATTAATACAGGGTCATTTTTTGAGAATTGGATCCCTCGCACTAAGAGAAAGTGGAAAAGCGTAGAGGAGTACCAGCAGTATCTGAAGCATAATCACATTAATTATGTGCTCATATGCAAAAGATGTGGTGGTATCATTTTCCCAGGTGCTGACACTGCAGAAAAAGCAATCCTCTCTCAGAACTATTCCATAATCTGGGAAAATCACTACTATAAACTTTACCGCATTGATTCTGCTGAGCAAGCACCATAATTATAATTGTTAATTTTTTATTTATGTTGTATGTTTGCACTATGTTTATTTTCCAGCTTTTATAGAATTCGCAAGAAGGGATAAAAGCTGATAGCTGGAGGTATATTAAAAAATGGTTGAACACATTAACAAACAACTTTACGATAAGCAGTTTGAAGATGATGAGCGGGAGTTGATGTGCAACCTTCTCATTGAAGAAAAGTTTAAAAAAATGAGAGGGCTCATTACCGGCGCAGAGAAAAGAGTGCTTGATGTTGGATGCGGAAATTGCTGGACAAATCAGTTGTTCAGTAAAACCAGTGTTGAACACTTTGGAATAGATATTTCGGAAAACGCTTTGAAAAGAGCTGAAAAGAAAGGTGTCATAGTAAAAAAAGTGAACCTCGATTCTGATCCCATACCTTTTGAGGATAATTTCTTTGATCTGGTATTATGTTCAGATATTATTGAACACACTCTGTATCCAGAAAATATCTTGAGAGAATCAAGAAGGGTGCTCAAAGAAGGGGGTAGCTTAATAGTTGTTGTGCCTAACATTGCCGCCTGGTTTAATAGATTATTGGTATTATTAGGATTCTTTCCTTGGGGTATAGAATCAACCGGAACCCTTGAATTGCGTGATGTTTTTTTCACTGGAACATGGGGCACATGCACATTTATACTAAAAAGTCGATTGGTACATTGCTGGAGATCATTGGCTTTAAGCCACAGCGCTACCTGGGCGCTAATTTGAACGTAAGTACGATTATTAAACAGTGCGTTAATTTGAAAGAGGAATTAATGGGTAATATCTACTGCCCTCTTTTTATACTTAAAACCGTTGATACAATCGGCCGGTCATTTTCAGTGTTTCCATCCCTTGCCACGGAGATCATTGTAAAGGCAAAAAAAGTTTAATCCCTTTCAGTATTTTAAGAGATATAATGAGGAGGTATCCCTTTTGTCCTTGATGTATGAGAACCCGTTTTTCTATAATATGTTTGTGAAGATATTGCATGGCCGTTCTTTAAGAAAGAGATATAAGCTTATTGCGCGAGAGATAGGGGAAAATAAGAGAGTGTTTGAACCAGGCTGTGGTACCTGTCTCGTTTACCCATATTTGCAGACTAGTTGTGAATATGAGGGGTGGGATTTAAATGAGAAGTTCTTGGGATTTTGTATAAGAAACGGGATAAAGGTATCCAAGAAGGATGTATTCGACTTCCAAAACTACCCTGACAATGATGTTATCCTTATCTGTGACTTGCTCCATCATTTAATTCCTAGGCATGAAGGGTTTGTATTAGAGGCATTAAAGAGGACGAAAAAGTTAATTGTTTCAGAGCCGGCACGATCGTTTAAACCACATAAGATGCTTAAGCCTATAATCCTACCATTATACCGTACATTGCTTGATTCCGATGGTATCAATCAACCTCATCAGACTATAGAGTGGGATTATGATGAGGAGAAACTAAGGAACTTCTTTCAAAAGCTGGGATGCACCAAAACCATCAAAGTAGGGTGGGATATGATTGCCGTTTTTGACAAGCGAGAGCAAACAATCTTAAGTGACTAAGCGATATATGATTCAAGATGCGGGCTACAGGAAGAACTCATACACCGGACGTATATACAAGTAAAAAAAATGAATATAGTAAAACGATTCAATAAGACTTCAATCCACATTACAATTCTCATCCTGGCAGTTCTTGTTTTTTATGCCCACACCTTTGATTCCGGTTTCATGTTTGATGATTATCCCCAGCAGCATATGCTCAAGCTTATTAAAGATAACCAGAGAGAAATGAATATGTTTAACTTCATTACCTCTCCTGAGGAAGTGAGAAAATATACTCAAATGACGGTGATTCCCTGGTGGAGCAGTCCCAAATGGCGACTGAAGTATTTTCGACCTGTTGCTACCTTCAGCCACCTGATTGACTATACCCTGTGGGGAAGCAACCCTCTCCCCTATCACATAAACAATGTCCTCTGGTACTCTCTTCTTGTCATACTGCTCTATGTGTTCTATCAATCTTTCTGTAATCACCGTGCCATGGCGTTTTGCGGGGCGCTGGTGTTTGCTATGGAACCCTGTCACTACATAACAGTACGCTGGCCTGCCTCAAGAAACGATATCATCTGTGCTACTTTTCTGGTATTAAGTTTCATCTGTTACTTGCACTTTTGTAAAAAGAGAAAGCCCCTTCACAACATACTATTTTTGCTCTCCTATATTCTTGCTCTCCTTACAAAGGAGCTTGCTTTTCTCTTCCCTGTTTTGATCTTTGCCTATGATTTGACAAGATTCAAGAGATTCAAAGAAATGTTGAAGTGCCAATGGAAAGTGTATCTTTCTCTATTCATCATAAATAGTACCCACTTTATTTTCTACATGGCTAATAATTATGGAAGCTACTGGTATGGAGAAACTTCCTTTAAGGATTATCTCCTTGAATTTTTAAAAGCAGACAGCCTTTATCTCTGCTCCCTTTTCTATGGTGTTGTTATTGCTGCTCTGAGTCCTGATGTCTTTTCCAGGTTCTGGTTTATTATCATCGTACTTCTTCTATTTCTGTTCTACATTGTATATCTCATCTGGAAAGAGAGGAAACAATACCCTGAAATCAGCTTATTTATGCTGTGGATGCTTCTTTTACTACCTTTTATTATAGTCCCTCCTATCAATGATCGGCTTTTGCTTATTCCCTCTATCGGGTATGCTTATCTTGCCGCCCTGGCGATTTTCAAGCTGGGGAAGAAAAAACTTGCTGTCTTTTTTATTGTTACCGGATTGCTTCTGCCACCGGTTATTCAAGTTATCCAGGCCTATGGTTATAATGAAGGATTAGAGTCAAATTATGAGCAACTCTATAGTAGAATTGACGAAATTGTTGTCCAAAAAGATTCTAGAGACAGACTGTTTTTCCTGAACTTCCCCAAAGTCAGCCTTTCGGGAGAGAACTACATGTACCTCGCACTGTACTTCGACATATACTATCACTATCCACAGTGGGAAGTTCCTGTCTATCCCCTTTCGGCTTTTGATGATAGTATTTCAGTAGAAATACTGGATAACCACCACCTGAAGATTTCTCATCCATCACGATTCTATTTTGAAACCAATACGGAAAAATTATTCTCTCTTGAACATACATTTTCACAGGGGGAAACCTTTACTCTTCCTGATGTAAAGATCACCATAGATGATATGGAAGGAGAAAAGGTGAAATCAGTAGAGGTAGAATTTGTTGAACCAATAGATAGTCCTTTTTACTATTTTTTGTTTTTTGATGAAGGCGAATGGCAGAGATGGAATCCTAATGAGAAAGAAACACCCTTTTGAAAACTAATAAAGTCTTAAAATTCTAGAACCTCTAAAAACCCCCCTTTAATAAAGGGGGGATCACATTGCATTCTGAACAGGATTAATTTAAATGAAAAAATTTCCATACTTCCGAACACCCTGTTGGATAGTTTTATCTATCCTTGTCTTTAGCAGTTATCAAGTCTTTGCTTTTGAAACAGCGGCATTTATTCCCCGCATAGAAGTTCTCACCCCCGGGATGACTCGCACTATTGAAATCACTCAAAATTACAGTTTTCCTCAAGACTTCAGTCACTTTCTGATATTAGTTGCAGGATATGGTGGAGTGAGTATAACTTTAAGGAAAATCGATACTGAGGGTGATCTTCTTGTTTTGACCGGAACAGGTGTATCATCCAGAGGGATAGCGCCTGTTTTTAAATTTGGAATAACTGAGGTTACTTTAACAGAAGCAGTAGAGATTGGAGATGAACGTTCTCCTTACGGATTATTGTGGATTTTAAGTTGGGTAGACTCACACACACATAATCCTCCCTATAATTATACTTTGGTGCTTTCATTTTAGATGAATTTTTATTCTCAAGTGGCATTTCTCTCAGCAACCCCTCATCTGTCATAATTAACGAAAGCTACTTGAAAAATCCTTGTGAATTGGGTATTATTCCCTTAAAAAAAGGATTTGTTTATGATTCTTAGTGTTAAAAATGTAGTAAAAATCTATGAACTGGGTAGTATTAATGTCCCGGCTTTAAGAGGTGTGTCCCTGGAGGCTGAAAAAGGATCATTTGTAGCTATCATGGGTCCTTCCGGTTCAGGGAAGTCTACCTTGATGAATATTATCGGCTGTTTGGATCGGCCTACTGAAGGCAGCGTAGAGATTGAGGGGATAAAAACTGCCAGGATGGACCGTTCACAATTGGCTTATATAAGAAACAGAAAGATAGGGTTTATATTTCAAAGTTTTAATCTCCTACCTCGCGTAAGTGCCCTGGACAATGTAATACTGCCTTTTCTCTACAGTGACCAGCCCAAGGACCATCACAAGGAAAAGGCACTTAAGTTATTAAAAATGGTTGGATTGGAAAATCGTATAATGCACAAGCCGAATGAACTCTCTGGAGGACAAAAACAGAGAGTTGCTATTGCTCGTGCTCTGGTAAATGATCCGGCAATTATCCTGGCAGATGAACCCACAGGAAATGTAGATTCTCGCTCCGGGTTGGAGATTATGACTCTGCTTCAGAAACTGAATAACGAGGGGATGACCATACTGATGGTTACCCATGATCGCTCTATTGCTCAACACTCTGAAAGAATCATTAATTTTAGTGATGGCAGAATTATTCAGGAGGAGATAGTCGAGGAAAGAAGATATGCCCTCAAGGAGCTTGAAGAACAATCTGCCCGTGAAAGTGAAGAATTATAACTCATCCAAATAGGGCGTACTAAGAATCAGGCATTTGGGCAATATCATGCAACATAAATGACTAACAAGCAGATTCAAGATGTTCTGTTGCAATTCATAGTGAGCAATTATAGACATCTTAATAAATTATTTCTTGTTTCCTTGCTAAGTTTTTCTTTTTTTCATCTCCGCGGTCTTTGCGGTGAATAATTGTGAGTTGTTATGAAATTACCGGAGATTATTCAGGTCTCTTTAGAGGGATTAAGGTCTAACATATTAAGGACTCTGCTTACTGTTTTGGGAGTCATTATCGGTGTCTCTGCTATAGTGCTCTTAATTTCACTCTCACTCGAGGTGAAGAACCAGGTTGCTGGCAGCATCAAGTCATTAGGTTCTAATCTCTATTTTGTCTTTCCTTCCGATCCACAAAGCCACAGTGCGGCCTTCGTTGCCAGTAAATTGAGGCCAGAGCATGCAAGGGAGATTAACCAAAAAAGCAGTTATAATATTGCTTCCTCACCGGTCATGAATAAAACTTCAGTGGTAAAGTATGGTAGAAAATCCAGGGGTGCCACTGTTATTACAGGTGCCTTGCCTAATCTGCCTTATGTGAGGGATTGGGAGGTAGTGAAAGGGCGTTTTATCGAAAAAAGGGATATTGTTTCCAACAGGAAGGTTTGTGTTATTTGTCAAGCGGTCAACAGGGATTTATTTAGAAGCGTTGATGCCATTGGCAGAAATCTGGTCATTAATGGAAGAAAATTTAAAGTCATCGGAATCATGGCAAAAAAAGGTTTGTTCTTCAGTATAGATTTAGATGATCAGGTATTCATACCCATAAGCACTGCTCAGAAGTTTTTCAACACAAGTGAACTCAATGTCATTATGGTCAAAGTTCCCAATGCAAAGCATATAGAACCCTCCATGGCCGAAACGGGAAGGATATTGGAGAAACGCCTTGATAAAAATGATTTTTATGTTCAGAGCCAGGGACAAACCCTGGATATTTTTCAGCAAATAACTTCCATTCTTACTATCATGCTGGGAGCTATAGCAACCATCTCTCTGGTAGTGGGGGGGATTGGCATCATGAATATCATGACAGTAGCTGTTACCGAGAGAACAAAGGAAATTGGGATCCGCAAGGCTGTAGGTGCCAGGGACAATGATATTTTGTTTCAGTTTTTGGCAGAGGCAATAATAATCTCACTTCTGGGAGGATTAATCGGAATCGCAGTGTCTTATCTTGCCGCGTACTTTATCTCTTTTCTTTATCCTACGTTTCACTTTAGTATTTCGTTTATAGCAGTGGTGGTAGCTGTGCTTTTCGCCTTTTCAACAGGCACTTTTTTTGGTGTATATCCTGCTTATAAAGCAGCTAACCTTGACCCCATAACCGCCCTGCATTATGAATAGAAGGTGTCATTTTCTGTCAGCTGTTGCTGCCAGGGCAGTAAGATAGTTAAAAATCTTTATTGAGAGGTTTCATGCCAAAAATTAATAAAACGATTCTGATTGTCGTCATCATCTTAGCAGCTTCATCCCCGTTTTTTCTTAAATATCTATCACAAGAAAAGGTTCAGGTAAAGACGGCCGAGGCAGCCTTGAGAGATATTACTCAAAGCATTTCTTATTCAGGCTCGATCGAGTCATATAATCGGGTTAAAATTGGTTCAGAAATTGCCGGTCGGGTATCTGCTGTATCTTTTAGGGAGTTAGACGATGTGCAAGCGGGTCAGGTAATGGTTAAATTAGAAAATGGTGAAATTAAGGCTCAACTTAATCAGGCAAAAGAGGCACTTAATCAGGCAAAAATCAACCTGGTGAACACAGAGAAAAATTTGAGCAGAGTTAAAGAACTTTTCGAAAAAGGTTTTGCTTCTAAAGAACAGTTGGACAGTGCCCAGCAGGCATTTGATGTAAACGAAGCTTTGGTGGAGCAAAACCGTTCCAATTATGCAGTGGTAAGTGCCCGGCTTTCGTATGCCACCATCAGGGCTCCCATCAGCGGCACTGTCATCAGTAAAAACGTAACCGTAGGAGAAATTGTTGCAGGCCCTTTAGGTGGGGGAAACTTTTCCATGCCTACTGCCATGGCTGAGATTGCTGATTTTAGCAACCTTGAAGTACATGTCGATGTTGACGAAGTAGATATCGGAAAGATAAAAGTGGGTCAGGATGCAGTCATTTCGGTCGATGCATATCCCGATAAGACGGTTAAGGGGGTTGTTGAAGAAATTGCTTTAATGACTTCCGGCAGGAGAGAGATAGGAATTACCTACCGGGTCAAAGCTCAAATTGAGAATCCAGAAAAAATACTCAAGTTGGGAATGACAGCTAATGTGGACATCGTGATAAGAAGCAGGAGTCAAGTACTATCCGTACCAAGTGGTGCTGTTTTAGCTAAGGAGGATAAAAAACTTGTTTTTACCATTAGTGGTCAGAAGATACAGAGAAGGGAAATTATGACAGGTATTGAGGGCGAGGAATTTATGGAGGTTACGTCTGGATTGCAGCCAGGCGAGAGAGTAGTAATAGGAATTAAAGCTGAAACTGCTGAAGGTGGAAGGGGATTACACTTTGGTCAGGATACCATCCAGGATGATATCTTTAAATTGGAAGATGGACAGTCTGTAGTCGTCATCCAGTAGGTTCTGGTAAGATTTCTATTACTTTCTTACAAGCTTTCTTGAAATTCAATCTGATGGGTTTCAAGAGTTATTCCTGTCGTTTTGTCCAAATTGTTTCGTGAATTAATATAGTCTACAGCAGCTTCGGTTTCTCTGCATTGGGCTAATGCCCGTTCTTCTTGAGCTCTCAATACATCCACGCTGGTAGACATTCCCAGATTCAACCTCTCTTCTTCTGCCTCCAGATTCTTTTCGGCCAGCAGTCGTGCTTCTCGGTTTGCGCTGATTCGTTTATAGTTTGATTCAATTTCCCTTAAGGCCTCCCTGACTTCAAGTTCAATCTTTCTTTTCAGACTTTCAAGTGATGTTTCTGCCTTCTTTATCTCCAGTACGCTTTTTTGATAGTTGCTTTTTGCCCAACGGTTTCCTAAAGGTATTTCCATTTTAAATCCAACCAGCCAGGAGTAATCTCCACTAGAATGTATATCCTTTACGCTTTTATCGTAATGACCTTTGGTTGCGTTAATACCATAGCTTGCCTGGAAATCGAAGGTGGGAAGCATAGCATTCCTGGCAATTTTATTGGCTACCTTTAGATTCTTAAGGTGAATACTTACCTCTTCATAGTCAGGCCGGTTTTCAAGAGCTGTTTTGAAATAATCTTCTCCCTTCATCCTGGGAAATTCCTCAAAGGCGGGTTTATCAAGAATGGTAATCATTTGATCCCGAAGTGGTAAATTCAAGGTTTCCTTTAGCAGATCTTCTGCATCCCTTACAGTATTTTCTGCCAGGATTACACCTTCCTCCCGGGAGGCGACACCTGCCCTGGCTCGCAATACCTCAACCGAAGGGAGTTTTCCCACTTTCACCAGAACCCTGTTTCTCTCCATTAGTTCCCTGGCTAATTGGAGTGAGTCCTTCTTTACGCCAAGAAACTGTTGGCCGAGATACAGCCTCCAATAAATTTGCTGAAGAGAGGTGATCATTTTGATCGTTTTATCTTTAAGCCTCATTTGTGAGATGTCTTTATTGTTATTGGAAATTATAATTCTAGATTTATTGAGGTTGATGCCAAAATTTCTTAAGAGAGGCTGGTTAAGTGAGAACACCAGATTAGAGAAGTAGGTAGGGTTTACGTACTGAAATATGGAATTTGTCTCATATTTATTTGTAGTGAATTTTAATTCACCAAATCCACCTGTGATCAATTTTTTAGAAAGGCTAAACTCATAGTCGATTGTTTCCTGCTCATAGGATTGGCTTTTATTCCATATACCCCATACACCATTTAAAAGGGTTGTGGGAGAAGCCACAATTTTACTATCCTTAAGGGAGAATTTAGCCAAAGGATCAAATGCTGCTTTTTCTTTGATGATTTCCTTTTCATCCAGGTATGGATTGTACCGTTCAACCTTTAAATCCAGATTGTTGCTCAACAGGAGCTCAACACATTGCCCTAGAGACAGGGACAATTCTTCCTTTGCAACAGCTACTTCTTTCCCATGACAGGTAGAAGGATTTGCACTGCAAAGCCACAGGAGGAAACCAGAAGACAGTACGATTCCTGCTTTGCGAAAAAGTCTTCCCTTTATCCTGGATCTGAAATCCATGTAGTTCATCATAAGTACCTCCTTAAATGATACAAAAAAGCCCTGGAAGGTGCTTCCTGGGTTAATATTATTAAACTCCAAATAGGTTAAAAAGTTCTTTTATCTATTAATGTAAATTTGTATCATCTGATATTTTAGCTGTCAATTACTTTTCCTGCGTTAGGAAAGAGCAACTTTCAAAAACTCTCCCCCTTGCCAGCAGTTCCGCAACTTAAAATAATTTCTATAAAACTTCCTTCAAAACCAA
>CAZOKO010000100.1:0-9468 GCA_964580455.1 uncultured Thermodesulfobacteriota bacterium
ATATAGCCATTAATGAGCTCATCTGAAAGCTCTTCATCCCATAATTTTGAATTTGAGAGGTCTACCTGGAGTATTCTCCCTCTCCACCCGTGTGTGTTCTCGGACTTACTTGTTGCTGTTTTTTGTCGAGTAGACATCTTTTTCCTCCTTATAGATATGTTCACTATTTTGT
Source organism: uncultured Thermodesulfobacteriota bacterium (assembly GCA_964580455.1). Classification (GTDB taxonomy): domain Bacteria; phylum Desulfobacterota; class WTBG01; order WTBG01; family WTBG01; genus CAZOKO01. The sequence continues at coordinate 173 of CAZOKO010000100.1, forward strand.
GAGGAAACGACACCCCTCACAGAACCCGCCGTGCGGTTTTTCCGCAACGGGCTCTTCGCTAATACTCCCTTTAACAGCCATACAAAGTATACAGATTGTGATAAATCCTGGGTTTTGGTAGAGGGTGCCTAAGAAGATATGCTCTAAACTGTTCCCAGTTATAGCTTTTCTTCTGACTCCTCCGGTTTAGCCATTTAACTATCAGACGTATGGTCAGCTGATAAAATTGTCTGATTCCCCCATAATTACCACTTACTCCATAATAGTGAAAATGCCCTCTCAATTTTGCAGCAAGAATAGGCCACCATGCTTTAGGCTTGCTTGTATTGCGTACCGCCTTCAGCCATTTGTTCATCTCCTTGATCTTGACGGAGAGTTTCTTGCGGTCAGTTTTCCTGCCTACCTTGAAGTAACCCTTTCTGCCTTTATCACAGAAATGGGTGAACCCCAAAAAGCTAAAACTACCCGGCTTACCTCCTTTCTTCCTGCTGTTCTCTCTGGCATATCGACCAAATTCTACAATTCGTGTCTTCTCTCCTGATAGTTCCAGTCCGAATTTTGCCAACCTCCTTGAAAGCTCCGATCGTAACTGTTCTGCTACCTCTTTACGCTGTACACAGATGACAAAATCATCACAGTAACGCACCATACCGATGTAACTTCTAACTTTCTGCTTCTCCACTTTCTCGAACCAAAGATCAAGAACATAATGCAGATAGATATTAGCCAGCACTGGCGAAATTATTCCGCCTTGCGGTGTACCCTTTTCAGTTGATAGGTACTTACCTTCCTCTACTATCCCTGCTTTGAGAAATCTCTTAAGCAAGCGTAACAGATTCTTGTCCCCTATCCTCTGTTCAATACATCGCATTAGCCAGTTGTGATCTACATTATCGAAGAAGCCTTTTATATCCGCATCGATTACGTGATTAACCGGTCTTTGCATCATCATCTTGTCCAGTGCTTCAAGTGCCTGATGACAATTCCTTTTCGGCCTGAATCCATATGAGAAATCAAGAAAATCAACCTCGAAAATGGCCTGAAGTATCTTGGTTATCCCCATCTGTACAATCTTATCTTCTACGGCAGGAATACCAAGCGGGCGCTTTCCCCCACCTGCTTTGGGAATATATACCCTCTTCACCGGCTGTGGCCTGTAGCTGAATCGTTTCATCCTGACCACCAGTTCTTCAAGATTGTTATCGAGTTCCTCCTCATACTCTTGTAGGGTTACACCATCAATTCCCGATGCCTTCCCCTTCTTGAGCTCTCGGAAACACTCCTTGAAATTCTCAACATTCAGAAGATGTACCAGATTATTGAATGTGCATTTCCTGTCTTTTCTGGCTATCTCCGTTATAAGGTTCAGTTTCGTTCGCATGTACCCTCCAACTCAGTGGTTGTGTCATGTTTCCCTTCACCTTTGCATAGTAGCGCTAATCCCTTCGAGTGGATTCTCTCCTCACAGGGCATTACCCCTGCTACTCCTCTACTATGAATTAGTCCGAGCCCCGCACTGTCATCCCTGAATCCTCTCCTCTCCAGATTGTCTCCAGGTATCTGCCTTTGCAGAAACAGCACGGGTCTCCCAGGTTCCGACAATTTCCTTTCTGTACCATACCACGGCCTCAGACCCCGGAAGAGCAAACCATACCTTGCCATTGCGGTACGACTCATGCTGCCTTCCAGCTTATGAACACTGTCGGCCTCTTCGATGTTGGTGATTTCGGGGCTCAATACCTTCACTTTCGTTGCGGTCTGGTACATCCCTTCCGGTGGCTCCATTTACTTCGTTACCTCAGTAAATGCACCTTTGGTGATAGACTGGTAGCTATCCCTTTGTCTATGTCGGACTTTAACCGACAAGAAATTGCCAGCTTTGCCTGGCGCACTCATATCACCCTCCTTTTTTGACCAGCATTCTCTCTGTTCGTTAAATCAGAGTGCGCAAATCCACACTAGATTCTAGTCTCCTTTCATAGAAGTGACTTCCATGCACCGAGGTTAATAATAAAATATGCAAAAGTAATCAACCATTAGTATAAAATTTTACCATCATCTTTTACAGATATTGCCATAGATTTTTTTGAGCACTTCTTTACATTTTTCCCAGTGTTCTGGTTCAATACCATTCAGGCATTGTTCTTGAACACTAAAGGCTAGTGTTTTTAACTCTTGTTGCAACTTTTTCCCTTTTCTTGTCAAATATATCCTTTTCTGTCTTTGATCTTCTTTGTCGAGGACTCGTTTTACAAGATGACGTTTTTCCAAACCGTCAACAATGCGAGTAACGCTTGTTTTATCTTTATAGGTATTATCAGCTAGCTGCTGCTGGAATTGTCTGTCTTGTCGCCAAAGATTAAATAGAAGGGCACACTGCTCGACTGTCACATCATATCCAGCTTTGTTAAAACTATTTTGCATCATAGCGCACATAGCCCTTGCTGTTCTATTTAAAATATGTCCTAATGAATCGTCTGAACGCAAATCAATATAATCCATACAATAAAACCTTAATAATAGTTGAACCCTCAACTATCTAACCACACTGCGCATTAATGTCAAGCATAAGTTTTCTATACCAGCTTTGATCAGTTTTTTGTAAAGTGGAATCCTGGATGTCTTTGTTGATACCTTAGATACTGAAGACATATTAAGGTACACGTTCAATGAGATTATTCAAAAGGCAGGTGTCGTGGGTAGCTCTTGTCTTTTTTTACACAGTACTTATATAGTGGTTTCCGTTTTCGCCCTGGACCTTTAACCTACTACCCTCCCAACCATTGACAAACTGAAAAATTGATACTACCAAAGAGACTGTCGAAAAACCCTAAAACCCTCATTTTGGGCTTTGTAACTACTTGATTTGACTATCCTTAAAATTCACAAAAATGCAAATTTGGACTTTTTCGACAGTCTCAAATATATTTTACAATAAATGCCTGCCTAAAGACCACCTTCGATAATGGCAAGAGACAAACTTTTTACTCACCGTGGGCACCATAATATCTTACTTTTAAAAAGCCCTCCCGAGACATCTCCTAAGTTTAGCTTATCCTTTACCCGCAGGATGTTCTGTGGTATAGCGGATGTTAAATTGTATTGACAAACAAGTTGCTTTTTCCCTATGCTTCCCTATGAAAAGACGAGTTTAATAAAATAAGTTTGTGTTAAGAAGTAAAGAAAAAATGCCTGAGATTTTAGGAATATGTGGAAATGTCAGAAAAAATGGCCATACTGCTTCTGTTGGGGCTCAGACCGTTAAAGAATTTCCAGAATATATTGAAGAGGCAAAGAAACCTGGTGAAAAAATAGGAAGAGAAGTTGTGGAAAAGCAAAACATCTCAATCACAAAGGATGATCGATAGCTTATGGTAAAAAATGTTTTTGAGGATATGGTATTACATCCAATCATAGAATAATAAAGGGGTTTATATGAATGAGGCAATAAGAAAAACAAACTTCATGGTCGATGAGCAACTCTGCATAGGATGTGGGGTGTGTATTGATGCCTGCCCTATGAAAATCCTGAAGGTTGAAGAGGGAATATGTGTCATTGAAAAAGACTCTATATGCCTTGAGTGCGGCACCTGTTTGCGGAATTGCCCTGAAGACGCGATATCTATTGAAGGGCTCAGTGAAAAGGAATCATCAAGTTTTCAAGATGCTATTGGCAAGGAGAGAATCGAAGAGTCATTGCATTTCACTCCGATACTGAAAAAATTGACTGCACTACTCATCAATGAACTCAACCCTACTCAGAGTTTTGATTATAAGGGAATGGATGTTAGAGAATTCGATGATTATAAGATTGAAGGGCAGAAATGTTACGCCAGATTTTATAAAACTGATAAAGTAGAAAAAATAACCATTTCCAGTACGAATTTTTTCGGCAAGATGACTGCTGATGTGCTGGGTATTAGTCCCTCCCCTGAATATGACATACCCTATTTTATAGTAGACTGGGATGAGTCAGAAGATCACATCTTTTTCCTCTGTGATCTTACGCCAAGTGATGATCCTGGAAGAAACTTAGAGTACCTCGCCACTTATTTATATAATCCACTCGATGACCTTTACCAAAAATACTGCGAGATTCCCGGATTAAAAAACAGTGTGTTTCACTCGGTTAGAGCTATCCACTCACCCTATATTATTACTGGGACCATAGAGAAGAATCCCAGGGAAAATGTTGCCATGTTGTTTAATTGCGCCGTTGATTACCTTAAGGCTTGGATTAAGATACATAAAGAAGCAAAACCAAAGGATCCACATTCAGACTATATGAAGATTGTGCATGCCAGGAGAAAAACAGTAAGTGAGCTTTACCATGAGAATGATCCTGGGGGAGGTCCTATGAAAAAATTTTTGGGTGAGGTAAGGGCAAAGAAAGTTTTGACTATGTTGTTGCCTTAAAGAACTTAGCGAGAAATTATTATTAATGCACAAGTAATTTTTACTATGCGTGTTCATAAACAACAAATTCTTAAAGGGGTAAAAGATTTGAATTATCAAAGGTGTCTCATTGAGCTTTCTAGCGGGATCTGTATGGAACACTATCTCCCCTCAGGAACGGAAACGCCACACCACATGCTTTTTGTGCACGGAAATTTTTGCGGCTCATGGTGCTGGCGTAATCTTTTGACCTATTTTGCACGTAGGGGAACCTTAAGTTATGCTGTCAATTTTCGGGGACACTGGCTGAGTGAGGGCCATGCGGAACTGGGCAAGGCGGTTACCGAGGATTACGTAAAAGATGTGGAAGACTGTCTGCAGGTGATCGGTTCCGAGGTTATATTGATTGGTCACAGTATGGGTGGAATCGTAAGCCAGAAAGTGGCTGAAAATAACCAGATCAAAAAGCTCATCCTCCTTGATAGTGCTCCCTGCAAGGAGATAACCGAGACGTGCTTTAAGGTAAATCCAGAGGTAAGCCAGGTGCTAAAAGACCTTTTTAAGCCTCAGTCGGATGGAACGGTGATAATGGAAAGAGATAAGGAAAAGATAAAAAAAATAGTCTTTGAAAAAAATAAGGTTTCAGAGGAGATCCTGACACAGACGGTGGCCTACCTAGGTAGGAAGTCAGCCCATGTTCTTAAAAACCACGCCTTTTTAACCGTTGACCCCAAGAAGATAGGCTGTCCTGTCTATGTGATAGGAAGAAAGGGGATGGGGAATGATAAAAACCCTGATCTCTGGCATGCCTTAGCTGATTATTACAACGTCACCGACCGATTTGTGAGCGGAGATATTAGTCATAACATGTTCATGGAGAATGACTGGGAGGAGCATGCCGTGCGGATTGAGAAGTGGATAAAATAGTCCACAGTTAACATGAGGAGCATGGCACAGGGAAGAAAGTATTTGAAACCATTCCTTATGTTTATGATTTCAATTTGCCCACTTTCCTTTGAAACGAAACACACTTTATCTTGTGTTTCTATTTGTCCATAAAAAAGTCGGGGAACAGAGTGGCATTGCTACCACTCCGTCGCCTCAGAACCCGTGCATGATAGTTTCCCATCACACGGCTCAAGCACTCCAAAAGCCCATCTTTGCATGATTAATAAACAATAAATTCGATCTGTTGGCGAGCAAAGAAGTTTGCAAGCAGTGTTTAGCAAATCCCTACATTTTAGTACTACAATATCCTGTATCTGAATCCCATATAATTGACCCCAAAAGACCACCTAAATTCTTAAATCTTGACAATTTCTCCAGCTAACATATAGTTAAAGTGTTACAGCACCGTCGGGAAATCAGGCGGAAACAGAGAAAACAAACTTCAACCTGTAGCATTGGAAGAAACCGGTCTACTTGACTCAAATGGATTTGAATTGTGATACAGACTCGCCCCGTTAGATAGATAATTGTCTGGTAAGATGAAGCCTGTGTAAAACTAGTAAGAGTGCCAAATCTATTCTCAAATAGAGTCATCGAGGAGTTGCAGAAAAGGCAAGCAACTTTTTCAAAACTACCTAAAAAGAAGGTGTTTTCATGAGGATGCAAAAGCTGAAGGTTGTCTTATTAATATTTTTAGTCGTTTCCCTCTGTGTCAGTGGAAATACAGCGGCAGATGATCTTCCTGATAGCTGGCCTCCTTTACCGGAAGCATTAGCTGCCATGGAATCAGATAATAGTGTTACAGTAAAAACAGTTGAAGTGGGAGAGTGGGAAGAAGGTTCAAACTACTACTATGCCTTTGAGCCAAAAAGGGCAGATCCAAAGGTAGGGTTTATAATATACCCCGGAGGGTTAGTTGATCCTAAAGCCTATGCCCCCCCTGCCCATGCAATTGCAGCAGCAGGATATTTAACTGTCATTGTTAAGATGAAGAACGATCTCGCAATTTCTGGCTATAAAAAAGCAAATGAAGTAATAAGTGACTATACCGGGATTGAAAAATGGATTATAGGAGGCCATTCTTTGGGGGGGTCCTTTGCATGTGCTTATGCACATGAGTTTTCTGATAAGCTTGATGCTGTGGTTTTATGGGCATCTTGGCCATCTGAAAATTTCAGGCTTGATGATACAGATCTAAAGGCCATTTCAATCTACGGGACAAACGATGGGCACCCTGATGAAATTGAAGCAGGAGCAGTGCATCTTCCTGCAGATGCACAATTTATAAAAATCGAAGGCGGTAACCATACCCAGTTTGGCTGGTATGATACTTCTCCCTATCCTCAACAACCTGGTGATAACCCTGCCGACATTTCAAGAGAAGAACAGCAGGAAATAATCATACAATCTACAGTAGATTTTCTTGAGCAGTTTGATATATCGTCATTACCAATTTGCACGGCGGAGAAAATCTATGGTGTATATTCAGAAGAAACAGAACATTTAAGATTTTTCCGAGATAATGTGCTAAGCAAAACACAAGAAGGGAGGGAGTTGATAAGGTTGTATTATAAATGGAGCCCTGCAATAGTAAAAGCAACGGGGGAGGATGAAGAGCTTAAAGAACAAATGAAGGAATTGATTGATGGGATTTTGCCAGTGACTAGATGATTAGCAAAATTTACCAGCCTCACAGTAGCTGCAGGTGTGCTGGCACCTGCTCACAGTCATATGAGTGTGAGCAGGTAATTCAAGGGGAGGTGTCAAAATGAGTAAAAGATTATTAAGGAAACTGGGCTTGGTGATTTTTATTCTTGTTCCACTGCTTGTAGGGACTAATGGTACTGCCCCCGCATGGGAAATACCAGAGGGATTGGGAAATGTTCCAGGTGAGGATGGATCAGTATGGGAAAGGGTAAATCAACCGGGATTTGGCAGTGATTATAATATGTCGGTGGTAGCAATGGCAGAGTACGGGGAACGTTTGTATGCCATGACCAGAAATGAGGTTGAAGGGGCCGAGGTATGGATGACTTCTGGTACCGGATGGGAGCAGGTACTCTTCCCTGACAGTGAGACTAATGGCATCTATGGCAATACCTGGATCAATAATGTATGGGGAGCCATGAAGGTCTTTCAGGGTAAACTCTATTTCGGCTTTTCTTCCGGTTTGCAGGGATCGGTACTTAAATCAACCGGCTGTGAGATTTGGAGATATGATGGAGAAAATTGGGAAGAGGTTATCTCTGATAAAAAGGATACGGAAGAATCAGGAACCATCACAGCGATTTCTGGGTGCGAAGAAGACGATGGTGATATTACTGCCCAGATTACTGATAATACCAAGTCCTGGACAGAGGATGAGTGGGCTGGGGAGGTACTGCAGATTACCTCAGGGGATGGAAAATACAGGCGGTTTGATATCATAAGCAATACAGCAGATACTCTTATAATTCAGCAAAACGAATTTGCTGGTGATGGGGGAACTGAGTATACCGTCTGTGACATCAAACATTATAATAATCCTTATCCCCCCTATGAATATGATCTGGGTGCAGTTGAGGTAGGGGACAGCTATGAGATTGGTACTGGTAATGACGAAAATGGTTTTGGTAATTACTGGAACAAGACCATTACCAAAATGTATATATCTAACAATAAGCTCTATGTAAGCACTGGTCTCAACTATGATTATGGAGCCCAGGTCTGGTACACGGAAGACGGGGATAACTGGACGGTAACAGAGCCTGCCAACAGTTTTGGTAATTACCACACGGATCCCAACTACCCTGACTCTCAAAAACCCGTGAGTACCAGCATTGCCAGTTTGTGTGCGTCTTCGGTATCAGGCTCTGAGGTGCTCTATGCAGGGGGGGCCGGCTCATCGGGGAGTGCGGGGATGTGTGCCCGTATGGCAAAGCTTACCGCTACGGGATGGGAACTTATCGTTGATGCAAATGTGGATGACAATGACACCGGCACCAATGAAAACGGTTTTGGTGATGGGATGGAATGTACTCTGCAGAGTGGGAATTTCTTGCCCTGGTGCCTTACCTCCTTTGACAACAAGCTCATTGCGGGAATTCAATCTTTGGGAGGGGCACGGGTGCTCTACAGTCTTAACGGCAGTTCAGAAGACAAAAGTTGGTTTTACAGTGTGGGTGGTGATGGTACACTGCCTGAAGGTTTTGATGGGGAAATGAACGGTGGAATAGGCACCATTTATCAGAATGTAGCAGTAAACCTTTTTCCGTTTGGTGACTGTCTCTATGCTGGCCTGGTAGCTACCTATGCGCCTGCTATGGGGGCGACGGAAGAGTACCTTACTGGTTCCCATATCTGGAAGAGCAGTGATGGCATGACCTGGCAGCAGGTTACCGGTGACGGCTTTGGTGATGATTATATCGTAGGCTTTGAGGGATTCACAACCTTTGCTGACACACTCTATCTTTCTGGCAGCAAGGGTGCAAGTTCCTCTACCGAAGGTTTGGGAGGTGCAAAGATATTCAGATTGGTTCCTGAGAATTGCTTTATAGCCACGGCTTCCTATGGAAGTCCTCTGGCGGATGATGTAATGATTTTGAGGAAGTTCAGGGACGATTTTCTCTTGAAAAGTAGTGTCGGCAGAGTATTGGTGAAGGGGTATTACGGCTTTTCTCCACCTTTGGCGGAGTATATTTCAAAGCATAGGATACCTAGAATAGCTACCCGGATAGCCCTATCTCCCATAGTCTATGCACTGAAGTATCCATTAGTTGCAATGCTGGTGTTTATGATAAGTGGGATGGTGGTTGCAAAGAGATTAAGATGTTCGAAAAGAAGAATTTTGACTTAGTTATTTGCTGACTTAGAGATGCCTTGGAGATCTGGATGGGTAAAATACTACAGGTTGATCTTACAAATTCAAAATTATGGGATGAAGAGCTTTCAGATGAGCTCATTAATGGCTATAT
>CAZOKO010000101.1:0-9135 GCA_964580455.1 uncultured Thermodesulfobacteriota bacterium
TGGTTTGTTTCTTTTCCTGTTTACCTGCTTCCCTTCCACCAATTTAACGTCTCGGAATTTTTACAACTTGTTGAAACTGTTAAAATTTTTCGACAATCTATTTTACTCAAGCCATTTTACCCTATAATGATATGGAAGTGCTGCAGGTTTTTTTTGATACATTTTCAGTTAAATAAACGTTAAGTTAAAATCCCCACACACGTCTGTGGAGGGCAAATTTGACCTTTTACTGGAATTATCAAAATGCTTAACAAAAAAATTATCATTTTAACCCTCATATTAATTGTCGTAGTTACAGCTATCTATCTCCTCAACAGGCATAAAAAAAGTCATAATGAATTGAGTGCCAATGAATCTTCCCTGGCAACAAAAAATTCTCCTTCACCTGGAGATGGTAAAGGGGAAGCCATAGTTGTTCCAAGTGATGATGTGGTTGTAAATACCTATGGAACATGGAAAATTGTATACACTGTGGGGAAGGAGGGAATTGCTATAGGTGGAGGGATAGCAGTTCATATCTCCCCTTTCTGGGGATGGACACCACCTCAAAACAGCAACCAGGATTATCCGGGATATACCACAGTTTCAACTTCTAATGACAAAGCCGAACTTGATGTCCTGACAGGTTATCCTCATTATATAATAGCAAGGATAAAAAACGCACCTCTCTCATATAAACAAACTATCACTGTTATCTATGGAGATACCGGCGGAGGCACGCACCCTTTCGGAAAGGCCAGGTGTGACAAGTATGCTGAAGACGGTGAAGAGTTCTTTATCAAAGTGGATGGCGATGGCGATAGTCACTTCTATCCGATAGAGCATCAGCCCCGCATCAACATCCTTCCTGGTTTAGCATCTGCACTGGTAGTAACTGCACCCTCTCTTGTTGAAGTTAATAAATCTTTTAAAATCACAATAGCCGCTGTTGACCCATATGACAACTGGGCAAAAAGCTACCAGGGAACGATTAATCTATCATCTCCCTCTTCAGGGATTGATATCCCTTATGAATACCGCTTCAAACAGTCAGATAGAGGAAGTAGAAAGCTTCAATGCACCATCAAAAAGACTGGACTCTATAAAATCGAAGTTGAAGATAAAAAGAACGGTTTCAAAACTGAAAGCAACCCCATTCTTTGTAATGATAAGCCTCTTAAATATCATTTATACTGGGGAGATATCCACGGGCACTCAGGTTTGTGCGATGGCACAGGAACTTCTGATAACTACTATCAGTACGCTCGAGATGTGGCCGGACTTGATATCTCTGCTCTGACCTCACATGATGCCCATGGACTCATTCCCCTGGATGAGGATGAAGAAACCTGGAACCTCATCAGGAAGAAGACGGACTCATATTACCGCCCCGGAGCATTTGTAACCTTCCTGGGGTACGAGTGGACAAGCTGGACCTACGGCCACCAGCACATACTCTTTTTAAATAGTGCGGAAGGTGAAGTCTTCAGCTTTAGAGATCCCAAAAGCGCTACCCCAAATAAACTATGGGAATGCCTGAAGGGGAAAGAGGTTATCACCATACCACATCATGTGGGAGGAGGGCCTATCCCCTGTGACTGGAATTTTTACGATCCAGATTTTCAGCCTTTAACTGAAATATGTTCTGTCCATGGCAACTGCGAATTTTTCGGCTGCCCTAAAGGAATCTACAAACCAAAAGAGAAACATTTTGTACAGGATGCTTTAGCCCGTGGATATAAACTGGGTATTATTGCCTCCGGTGACAGCCATAACGGACATCCTGGAAGAAGAGATAAGGGTGCCATTATAGCCGGTCTTATGGGAGTTTATGCAGAGGCACTCGATAGAACATCCATATGGAAGGCTCTTAAAAATAGAAGAGTCTATGCTACCTCCGGTGCCAGAATAATTCTAGATTTCCATGTCAATGGGAATACAATGGGAGAGACATTATATTATAATGATGAAAATGTTGTGAGAGATATCACTGGTGAGGCAATTGGCACTGACGTGATTCAAGAGATAGTAATTATAAAAAATGGTTCCAATCTGCATTCCATAAAAGGCACGGGTATAAAAAATAATATTCACTATCTTGATAAAACTACGTTAAAAGCTGGGGATTATTATTATTTGAGGGTTATTCAGGAAGATGGTGAGATGGCCTGGTCAAGCCCCATCTGGTTTGAACCACAGCATGATTCTAAATGAGAACACCTGGAGGAATTGAAAAGTGAAAGTACTTATTTGTGACAATTTAGAAAAGGCGGGCACTGAACTATTTAAAGGTAAAAGCAAAGTGAAAGCGGATGTCTATGTTTCTATGACTCCTTCGGAGCTGAAAAAGAAGATCTCTAAATATGATGGGCTCATTGTTCGCAGTGCCAGTAAAATAACTGCTGAGATTTTAGAACCGGCACATCGTCTTAAAGTCATTGGCAGAGCAGGTATTGGTCTGGACAACATCGACATTAAAGCAGCAAGCAAAAAAGGGATTGTAGTAATGAACACACCCGGTGCCAATGCAATTACTGCTGCTGAGCATGCCATTTCCCTTTTATTGGCTCTCTCCCGACATATCCCCCAGGCTAATGCTTCCCTGAAAATGGGGAAGTGGGAAAAAAAGAAATTTATGGGTGTAGAGATATTTAATCAGACCTTAGGTATTATTGGTTTAGGCAATATTGGTCAGGTAGTGGCAGATCGTGCAAAGGGGTTAAAAATGAGGGTCATCGCCTACGACCCATTTATATCTAAAGAAGCCATGTCAAAAAAGGGAATTGAGAAGGTAATTTTAGACCAGCTACTTCAACAATCAGACTATATCACACTTCATACTCCTTTAAATAAAGACACTAAAAACCTCATAAACAAGAGTGCTTTTCAGAAAATGAAAAAGGGGGTACGCATCATCAATTGTGCAAGAGGAGGTATTGTAAATGAGAGCGATCTTTACGCAGCCGTTAAACAGGGTAAAGTTGCAGGAGCTGCTCTGGATGTCTTTGAGAAGGAGCCACCAGGCGACCATCCACTCCTCAGTCTTAATGAGGTTATTGCCACACCCCATTTGGGAGCTTCCACCAGGCAGGCACAGGCTAAAGTAGCAGAAGCTATTGCAAAACAGGTAAATGATTATCTGGAGAATGGAATTATTAGAAATGCGGTCAATGTTCCTTCAGTTGACCCAGAGATTTTAGAACAGGTAAAGCCCTATCTCACCCTTGCTGAGAAGATGGGAAGTTTCCAGGCACAAATTGCATCTGGTGGTATAAGGGAGGTTATCATTGAATACAGTGGAGAAGTTGCTGGCTATGACTTAGCCCCCTTAACCATTTCTATTTTGAAAGGCATACTGGAATCGGCACTCGCAGAGATGGTCAATTATGTTAATGCTCCCTTTTTAGCCAAGGAGAGAGGGATTAAAGTGAGTGAGATTAAGACAAGCGATACGGAAGGATTCACCAGCCTCATCACACTTAGAATTAAAAATAAGGATGGTGAACATTCCATAGCAGGAACCCTGTTTGGAAAAGGAGACCCTAGAATAGTAAGAGTGGATACCTTCCTGACAGAAGCTATTCCTGAAGGAAATATCCTTCTTATGCACAATTACGATAAACCCGGGGTCATTGGTAATATTGGAAAAACTCTTGGAAAAAACGGGGTCAATATTGCTAAAATGCATTTGAGCAGGCAGAAAACAGGAGGGGTAGCCATCTCCCTCATCCATGTGGATAAGCCGGTTCCAAATAACGTACTAAAGAAAATAAGTAAATTACCTCACATAATCTCAGTAAAACAGATTACACTTTAATACGCCACAGAATTACACAGAAATTCACAGAACTAATTAGTTAATTTGTCATTGCGAGCGATAGCAATGATATCTTCATTTCTTTGTTATCCGTGTAATTCCGTGGCTAAAAAAAGGAGACAATTATGGGTAAAGGAGATCTGGTAGGCATCATCGCAGACACCCATGACAACAGAAGGGCTATTGCAAATGCAGTAGAGTTATTTAACCAGCAAGGGGTAGGTATGGTTTTTCATGCAGGTGATTTCATTGCTCCTTTTACCGCGATTGACTTCTCAAAACTTAAATGCAAGATGATGATGGTCTTTGGAAATAATGACGGTGAAAAAATTGGCTTGTATCATGCCTTCAGTAAACTGGGTGAAATTGTCGAAGGGCCAAAAATATGTGAATACCTCGGTAAGCGTTTTATCCTCATGCACGAACCCACCTGTATGGATGAGCTATCCGCAAGCCATCAGGCTGATGTGATTATCTATGGACACACACACGAGATAGATATTCGCAAAGGTGAGACGTTAATTATTAATCCTGGTGAGGGTGGGGGATGGTTAACTGGAAGAGCAACCGCAGCCTTACTCGATTTAAACACTATGGATATAACAATAGAAGAGATCGGATGAAAAACCGGCACCTAAACCGATGGTGTCCCCATTAGCCATTCTATCTATCATCATTTCTGGAAACACTTTAAAATGCGAAAGCAGACAAAAGACACAAAGGCTGTAGAATCAACATATAGCCGCATCAGGGAGATTCTTGATACTGCGCGAAGCAGCGCTTATCGTGCTGTAAATTTTGCAATGGTGCAGGCATACTGGAACATCGGCATGGTAATTGTCGAAGATGAGCAAATGGGCAGAAAAAAGGCTGAATATGGAGAGTTCCTGCTGAAAGAACTATCAGTTCGTCTCACAAGGGAGTTTGGCAAGGGATTTGATCCGAGCAATCTTCGGTATATGCGCCTCTTTTATCTTTCATTTGAGATTATGAACTCAGTGCGTTTACAATCTTCATCAAGAGAGATATGTGACGCAGTGCGTCACATATCTCTCCCTACTCTGAAAGGTCACGCACTGCGTGACGAATTGCCTGTTGTCCAGGAGGCACTCTCCTGGACACACTACCGCCTGCTTTTGAAGGTTGAACGCCCCGAAGTTCGAAACTTCTACATGCAGGAGTGCATCACTGCTAACTGGAGCACACGCCAGCTTGAACGGCAGATTAATTCCTTTTACTATGAACGGCTCCTTTCCAGTAAAAGCAAGAAACGCGTCAGAGCAGAGATAAAAAAGCTTGAACCATCAGCAAAGCCGCATGACGTAATCAAAGATCCATATGTTCTGGAGTTCCTCGGCTTAAAAGAAAACAGGGAATATCTGGAAACTTCTTTGGAGCAGGGACTCATGGACAAGCTTCATGATTTCCTTCTTGAACTCGGCAAAGGTTTTTCATTTGTTGCCCGTCAGAAAAGGATAACCATAGACAGTGATCATTTTTACATTGATCTTGTTTTTTACAATTACATCCTGAAATGCTTTGTGCTTATTGATTTGAAGGTTGGCAAACTGACACATCAGGACATAGGGCAGATGGACTTTTATGTGCGGTATTTCGAGCGGGAAGTTAAACAGCCCGAAGATAACCCGACAATTGGATTGATACTCTGCGCAGAGAAAAACGAGTCGATGGCAAAGTATACACTCTTGGAAAGTAGCAGGACTCTTTTTGCCTCAAAATACAAGCTCTACCTGCCTACTGAAAAAGAGCTGAAAGAGGAGCTGGAGCGTGAAAAAAGGATGATAGAGATGGAGCTTAAGCTGTCAAGAGCAAAGACTAAAACACAAAGGAGCAAGGAGTAAAACTTAGTAAGCTTACCGCCCCTGCTTTCTTTTAATCAATTCCCTGGCATTAACCATTCTATTTATCGTCTAATAAGTATTCAAGAGTTCAAGTTTAAAAAAAACATTAATTCCAACAAAAATATCTACACATATTTACCATAACTGTTATAATTTACGGAATAGCTTTATTCGTATATTGAAGAATGATCTGGCGGCAAGAGAAAATATTGAGATTTGCTATAATCTTTTAAATTGAAAGGCTCGGTTCTGTAAAAACCATGGACGGCAAAACAATTGATATAAAACAGGAAAAACTGGATAAGCTAAAAGAGTTGTTCCCTGAAGCGTTTACTGAAGACAGGGTTGACTGGGAAAAGCTGAAGGCTGCACTCGGGGAAGACATTAATTTCAGTAATGAGCGCTATGTCCTGAACTGGGCGGGCAAGTCCGATGCATTCAGGGCATTGCAGGTACGTACAACAGCCACCTTGATACCTGACAGAGAAGAATCTGTAAATTTTGACAGCACCAACCATATCTTTATTGAAGGCGAAAATCTGGAAGTTCTTAAAGTCCTGCAGAAGTCTTACTACGGCAAGATAAAGATGATCTACATCGACCCTCCTTACAATACCGGTAATGACAACTTTATCTATCCCGACAGATTTTCTGAAAATAAAGATGCCTATCTAAAGCGTATAGGTGACAAAGATGAAGAAGGATATATGACCCGCGAAGGTTTGTTCAGAAAGAACAGCAAAGACAGCGGTCATTACCACTCCAACTGGCTTTCAATGATGTATCCAAGGTTGTTTCTGGCAAAGAATCTGCTGAGAAACGATGGGTTTATATTTGTATCAATAGATTATAACGAAGAACATAATCTTCGATTAATAATGAATGAAATTTTTGGAGAAGAGAATTATAGAAATACATTTTATGTATCCAGGGTGAAAAAGAATATCCAAGAAACCGAATATGTTAAAAGAGTTAATTATGGTGTTAATTCTTTACTATTTTATGCCAAATCGGAAGAAGCTTTAATAAATCCTCCTTTCATAAAACAAAGAAAGATAGACCGTTGGCATGCGTTCGATGCACCAGGTATTAGACCCACAATGGAGTATGAGTTGTTTAATCAAAAGCCACCTAAAGGCAGGCACTGGATGTACGAAGAAAAGCGTGCACTCGACATGATTAGAAAAGGAACCTTAAGAAAAAATCCTAACACTGGAAAACCGCAATACCTACTTAAAGCAAGTGATTATACTTTACTGGATACTAATTGGACTGATATACAAGAATCAGATTCAACATGGATTAAAAATGGAGGAAAAAACGTAAATTATTTGAAGAGAATATTAAAAATGAATATCAATAATGATTGTATTATATTAGATTTTTTTGCTGGCTCTGCCTCAATTGCTCATGCGGTGATAGAACAAAACACAGAAGATAATGGAAACAGACAATGTATCTGTATTCAGTTACCTGAAAAAATTGATGAGACCTCTGAAGATTATAAGACTGATTATAAAACCATTGCTGACATAGCCAAAGAAAGAATCCGTAGGTTTATCAAGAAAATTGAGGAAGAAGAAAAAGAGAAGAAGGATTTATTCACTGATGACAGTAAAAGCCTTGCTTTAGGCTTCAAGGTATTCAAACTTCGACCTTCCAATTTCAAAATCTGGAGAGGGGATGTTCTGGAGAACGGAGAAGTGTTAGAGAAACAATTAGATGCTTTTGTTGACCCTGTCAATAAAGATGCGGTTGAAGACAATATGCTCTTTGAGTTGCTGCTTAAGTCCGGCTATAACCTTAACAGTAAAATTGAAAAGAAGGTCTGCGATAAAATCAGTTACTATTCCATAGAAAACGGAGAGATGATTATAGCTCTCTCCAAAATCAACGAAACCCTCGCAAAGGAAATAATCAACCAAAACCCCCGAAAAGTCCTTTGTCTGGATAAACTGTTTGCAGGTAATGACCAGTTAAAGACCAACACTGTTTTGCAGATGAAGGATGCGGGGATAGAGTTTAAGACGGTGTGAATATGAGTCAGTCATCATTCGAAATGCGGTTTGATCCCCAAACAATCAAGCACCTTGGTATACGAATGTATTCCTGGCTTGCACCCGCATTAACCAAAAAAAATCCTTTTCGGTTTTTATGCATACGGACATCCAATGACAGTGATGTAGACTTGATGATAGCTATGGATACTGATGAAAAAACTTGAATCTCTTTGGAAAAAGACGAAAGACAAGTTCGATGAACTTGAAAGCTCGCTGGTTGATTGCTACATCGGTTTTATGAGAGAGACAGCAAGAATCTACCTGCAGCAGGGCAGACGGGTGTTTTTCGGTGAGAACCGGTTTGTCCACTGGGGTGAAGGTGATTTTGGTAGGCTTGTTATAGAGGGTAATGAGAAAGTAGACGAAGTCTTTGGTGATTACATTTCAGAAATTCGCTTTGAACCGGAAATCAGTGAAAAGGTTGATAAAGGATATGTGGAAATAAAAAAGGAAAACCTTGAAGATATCAAGTGGGGGGATAAGTGATACACATCTTTTTAGAGCAGAAGGAGTTCGGAACAGTAAAGATGAGTGTCTCTAAAATATATACTGCTCAAAAAGGAGAATAATTATGATTCCGAAGGAAGAGCTTGATAAGGCCATTGAGATTGCTAAAAAGTATAAGATAGGGAGGATGTATCTGGTAGGGTCTTCTCTCCATAAAGAGAGTGAGGATGTTAATGACTATGATTTTGCAGTAATGGATGTGCCTCCCGAGAGTTTTTTTAAATTCTACGGAGAGCTTTTGAGAACTTTGTCGAAACATGTGGATATTATTGATCTTTCAGGCAAGGAAACAAAATTCAAAAGTATTGTTATGAGGGAGGGAGAGGTCGTTTATGACAGATCAGCAGCTTAAAGAATACAGTAAAACAAAACATGCTTAAAATATGAAACTCCACTTTGACCCCAATCAGGACTATCAACTACAGGCAATAAAATCCATCGTCGACATATTTGAGGGACAGCCCTTAAGCCGGAGCGATTTTGAATTTTCTATTACAGAAGGAAGCCTTCAGCTTACTGAAAACGGAGTCGGCAATAATCTGGTTCTGTCGGAAGATCAGATACTTAAAAACCTGCAGGCAGTCCAGATGCGAAACAGTATCGACCCTGTATCGGAAAAACTGGAGGGACTGAATTTTACCGTTGAGATGGAGACAGGCACAGGGAAGACGTATGTTTATTTGCGCACTATTTATGAACTGAATAAGGTTTACGGCTTTAATAAGTTTGTCATTGTTGTCCCAAGTGTCGCTATTCGTGAAGGCGTTTTAAAGAACCTGGAAATTACAAACGGGCATTTTCAGAATCTCTATGACAATGTCCCTGTTGACTTCGATGTTTACGACTCCAGAAAAGTTTCCGGTCTTAGAGGATTTGCCACCGCCAATACCGTTCAGATACTGGTCATTAA
>CAZOKO010000102.1:0-8770 GCA_964580455.1 uncultured Thermodesulfobacteriota bacterium
CTCTGTGGTTTTGTTTTGACAATACGATAAGTATAAGGAGAACAACATGAACAGCGAGAGTAATTGGCCATTGTTTAGGCTTATAATTCCAGCTTTTCCTGAATTAAATATTTTTACACGTGTGGTTCAAAGAACAACTGCATTAGGACCGGTTATAGTGGCTACTGCTGCCAGTAAACTCTGGGGCTGGCGTGTTGAGGTGATTGATGAGAATAATTGCAAAGGAGCTCCCAAAGATGAAAACGGATTTCTGGATCATCGTGCACTCCAGGTTCAGAGTCCTGCTGAAGTAGTTGGCTTTTACTGCGGACTTTCCAGTACCATGCCTCGTGTCTGGAAATTAGCTCAATTTTACCGGGCCATGGGGGCTACCACTATAGCAGGCAGCTGGCATACCCACTACGCACCAGAGGAGGCTTTAAAAAAGGGTATTGATATAGTTGTTCATGGTGATGGGGAAATGGTAGTTCGGCAGATACTTATGTCTATAGAAAAGGGAGAAAATATAGAAAATATTGCAGGGATATCTTTTCTGGATAACAAGGGTGAGTACAGAAATAATCCTGTGGAAATATTAGATATGGAAAATCTGAACTTACTGCCATACACAGATTTTGGTTTAGTACGTTTTGCTAAAATTAAATTACACCCTATTGGACGTATTAGAGGATGCAGCCGAAAGTGTGAGTTTTGCAGTGTGAAAGGAAAACCACGTTGGGCAAGTGGTCAATTCCTTTTTGATCAGGTTAAATGGCTGGTAGAAACCAGAAAGGCCAGTGAATTTTTCATTGTTGATGATCGTTTGGAAGAAGACAGGGAAGGGGCTCTGTTTTTTTTCGACAGGATTGCTCAAATGTATGGTAAATCGCTTGATTTTACTGTTCAGGCGAGACTGGAGGCAGCACAGGATAAAGAATTTTTGACTGCAATGAGAAAGGCCGGTGTCAGGGTGGTCTGTATAGGATATGAATCTCCCATTGATGAAGAGCTTCAGGCTATGCGGAAAGGCTATGGTTCAAGGGATATGCTTAGATGGACAAGAATGTATCATAATATCGGCTTTTTAATTCATGCTATGTTTATCTGGGGCTACCCATCGAAAAAAATCTCAGGTATCAGGTTAAGCACTAAGGAAAGAGCAAAGAGGTTTAGAACGTTTGTCCGCAATGCCCGTCTGGATACTGTACAAATACTGCGTGCAATTCCCTTAATAGGCAGTGAGTTACGGGCGAGGCTAGAAAAAGACAAAAGGCTCTTCCCATTAGAAGTGCTGCCCTGGGAGAGATATGATGGAAATTATGCCTGTTTCAAACCGAAAGATATGAGTCTGCGTGAACTCCAGGAAGTACCAACAAAGTTGATGAAAGGGTTTTATGACCCAATGAGCTTTGTCAGAATTGCTCTAAAAACATTAGCATTTCCCATAGATTATCTGATCAGAGGATGGGATATCTGGTATCGCAGCTGGCGTAATGATCTGAGGAAATATGGTGGCCACCTAATAATCAAGCGTTGGTTAAAATGTTATAAGAAAGATGATTTTGTAGGGAAACTGGAAAGAGTAATCACTTGTAAAGATCAAGCTGAAACCAATGAAGTGAAATAAAGCGCCTAAAATTAGAACTTCATATTTTAGAGAATTACAGTGCTTAACAAGATAAAATTCATAATCAAGTTAACGGGTGGTGTGGCGGTCATTGTAGGTGCACTCTGGTATTTAGCAGGCCAGTTTGCATCTATTGATGCACAATTGACTCAAGTGGTTTCGATAGACATTCCGAAGATAAAAAGTACTTTCGAAGAGAATTCGGATAAGACTGAAAAGATAAAAACTGACATGAGTAATATTGCGCAGAGATTTAATGATTTGGGAGATCAGGCAGAAAACGTTAAAAAGATAGAAATTGACATAGGTCTTCTTGCTGGCAAAATAGATGATGAAGTGATATCAGAAATTAGCAAATTAGAAAGTGAGAACAAACAAAACATAGAAGAAGTAAAAGTGCTTGCTCAAAAAATAGACAACCTGTCGAAGCAATACGTAAAATTCCTGAATCTTTCAAAAGACAAGATTACTGTTTCTATCCCTCCAAAGTGGGTAGATGAGCTGCCTTATCGTAATGGTACTATTTTTACTATAGGGGTGAGCCTCTCAAATAATAAACTTAATAAAGTACAACAGTCTGCTGTTGAACAGGCACGCTTTCATATGGCAATAATGTTAGAAAGAAAAACTATTAATGCAATAGCATATACAATTGAATCTGCAGGCAAACTACCTCCAAATAATTTTGATGAATTATCCGAGAAGTTTAAAGAACAGATAACTGATGCGATTAATGAATTACTGTTTTATAGTCAAGTTGAAAGCTATTGGGTTGATCCGGCTGGATATGTTTATGCTTTAGTTTCACTTCCTGTAAAAGATATAATCGATGGGTCAAAATTTGGTGTATTAGTCGAAACCCTGAATCTCACGCACATAAGTATTACAGAAGCACTTAAGCAAGATTTTAAAAAACAATTGAAAGTGGAATTATTGAAATGATTTTTGGGAAGAAGACATCGCTGTGTTTAAGAGGATCTTAAGCTAACTCTCATATCAATGGCTATCTTCTGCCTTAACATGCCTGCCTGTGCTGAAAAGCAGCCTCCTGAAATGATCAATAAAGCAAAAGATTTACACAAACGCATGCCACTTATTGACGGTCATAATGACTTGCCCTGGAGATACCGTGAAAAGGTCGATCGGGCACTTTCAAAAATGGACATCAGCCAGCTTCAACCGGAACTAAATACGGATATCCCGCGTCTTAGACAAGGTGGTGTGGGTGGACAGTTCTGGTCAGTATATGTATCGCCTGATTTGAAGGGGCAGGAGTTCGTCCGTGCCACAATGGAACAAATCGACTTGGTCTACAATATGATCAGCCGATACCCGGGGACTTTCCAACTGGCACTTACTGCCAACCAGGTGGAGGATGCCTTCCAAGCGGGCAAGATTGCCTCACTTATTGCTATTGAAGGGGGACATTCGATCGGTAATTCCCTTGATGTCCTGCGTATGTTTTATGAGCTGGGTATGCGTTATATGACACTGACTCACAACCGTAGTATTCCATGGGCAGACTCGGCTACTGATGTTGCCAGGGCAAATGGGCTTAGCAGGTTTGGCGAGGAAGTCGTACGGGAAATGAACCGTCTTGGGATGATAGTAGATCTATCGCATGTTTCGCCGAAAACTATGCACGATGCGCTGGATGTTACAGAAGCACCTGTCATCTTCAGCCATTCATCAGCACGTGCCCTAATCGACCATGTGCGCAATGTACCCGATGATGTTCTGAAACGACTTTCCATAAATGGTGGTGTGGTGATGGTTGCCTTCGTGCCTATATTTGTATCTAAAGCAGCCCATGAATATTTCCTGAAACGTGAAGCCGAACGTGAACGTCTGAAGAGTTTGTCGGGGAGTAACGATCTATCTGTAGAAGAAGGAGTTAAAAGATGGGTTGAAACAAATCCAGAGCCATCGGCTAGCCTGAATGATGTTGCCGACCATATTGATTATATCCGAAGTGTAGTCGGCGTTAACCACATAGGAATTGGTTCGGACTTTGATGGCAGCGCTGCCTTTCCAAAGGGTCTGGAGGATGTTTCGAAGTTCCCCATGCTGACCGCAGAGTTGATTCGACGGGGGTATAGTGATGAAGATATTTCAAAGATTATAGGTGGAAACATATTGCGAGTAATGCGGCAGGTCGAATCAGTAGCTCAGCGCCTTAAACAAGAACGTAGCCCATCGGAAGCACTTATAGAAGAGCTCGACAGCTCATCGACTGGAAACAACCTAGATAGAACAGTAGTATGATAGTAACATAAATATTAATGAAGGATAGATACATGAAAGTTACAATGGTAATTCCGTCATACTGGGCAAGTGAAAGTAATGACGGCTGGAAGGAAGGAGATGCTATTTATGACCATCCTACCCCATTGGATAGCGAAGGTACATTGCTTAGAGCTATACAGAGTGTGAGTATATTGAAAGATAAAGATTTTAGGTTGGTAATAATTGCTGTTGCAACTGCGGAGGACATTGAAAAGCAGGTTGAAGAGAAAGTTGCCGGTATCATTAAATCAGTTTCTCTTGATGCAGGGATAGAAGTAGTGCTGTTCGGGCACTCACACCTCAAGAAGATACATGATTTTTTAATAGATGGGGACAGAGGAGAATATACAGACCTTCTTCAACTCCGTGGATATTCTAATATTCGAAATCTATGCATGTTCATTCCACATGTTTCAGGTTCAGAAGTAGCGGTGCTGATTGATGATGACGAGGTGTTTGAAGACCCAGACTTTATGTCAAAAGCTAAAGAATTCATTGGCAAGGATATAGGGGGAAGTGCTGT
Organism: uncultured Thermodesulfobacteriota bacterium; assembly: GCA_964580455.1. GTDB lineage: Bacteria > Desulfobacterota > WTBG01 > WTBG01 > WTBG01 > CAZOKO01. The sequence continues at coordinate 4,416 of CAZOKO010000102.1, forward strand.
CAATGCTGTAGCAGGGTATTACCTTCAGCCAGATGGGAACTACTGTCTTAAGAAACCATTTCGACCATGGATGAAATACTGGGATAAATATGACAGAATGAATGAGGCATTTGATAAGTTTATCGGTACTGAACCGAGGTTGAAGAAAACACCTTTTGTATTTGGTGGGAACATGATTATTCATCGAAATCTTTTTACAGTTGTACCTTTTGATCCAAAAGTTCCAAGAGGAGAAGATATAGACTTCTTGATAAATGCAAAGATGTCAGGATTTCCCTTCTTTTTGGATAATCAACTGTCTATTAAACACCTTCCTCCACAGAAGAGTCATCCTACCTGGATGCAGTTGAGAGAAGACATCTATCGTTTTGTCTACGAGCGAGCAAAGATTGAGAATCAGACAGAGATAAAGGGGATGACCAGGGTAAGTCCTGAAGAATTCGATCCTTATCCAGGCTGCTTTCTTAAGCGAGATCTTGAGGAAAAGATCGAGGAATCCTGCAAATTGTTATCTGAAGAATTGCTTTCGCAGAATGACAAAAAAGGCAGTGAAGAAGCGTTAAATAATATTGTCCTTGCCAGAAAAGATGCTGTACCGCAGTATGATCCTTTTAAAAGTCTTTGCGAGATACAAAAACGCTGGCAGAGGTTAATGGAATATACAGGTAAAGGGGAAGTTTGTTCGAGTTTAAGTGGGATTATTGAATGAATAAATTGAGAAGTAAAGAATTCGTGACTTCAGAATATTCTCCAGATAGCACGAGATTCATGCAGAATTTGATAGAGTATAATAATCTTGATGAACTTGGATTTGAGGAATGGGTTTTCCATCCTGGAATGTTATTTGATTCTACAGATAGGTGGTGGGGAGATTGGGGTAATCGTGATAAGCCTCATGAAGGATTGGATTTATGTTTGTATAGAGACAGGGGTGGGGAAAATCATAGCCTTGATGAAAAAATAAAGGTTCCTGTAATATACGGGGGAAAAGTTGTAAGAGTTATTGATGATTATATAGGAAAATCTGTATTTGTAGGGCATGACATCTCTGATAGTAAAGGGAATCAACTTTATACAGTCTATGGTCATATTGAACCCTACAATGAAGTTAGCAGAGGCAAAACGCTGATTGAGGGGGAGATGATTGCTACTATCACAGATACCAGAGGAAAAAAGGTAGAAATATCTCCTCATTTACATATTTCTATAGCATGGATATCTGAATGTCTGCCTTATAAAAAGCTCAACTGGAAATCAATGGGCGATTCAGAAATGGTTACTCTTTTGAATCCGCTCAAGGTTTTTTCTTGTAAACACACGGTTCTAAGGCATGTGTAGTAGTGGCCAAAGAAAAAGAAACCACTAAAAGATGTGTTTAAGGTGAAAAGAGTGTCGAAAGTTAATATGTTTAAGTATTTGGGGTTTTTGCTCTGTGTGATGGTTAATCCACAACTGGGCCATACAGAAAATAGTGTGGCAGAGAATGAAGCCACTACACTTGTGATAATAAAGGGGCCCTATCTTCAAAATGTAAAAAGAGATGGTATAACTATTATGTGGGAGACGAATGTGGAAGCGCCTTCTCGGATTGACTATGGAGAAACGATGGACTATGGCAGCAAAATTATTTGCGCCAGCCAGAAAACTCTTAAAAAATACGCCCGTTTATATTGCTATGGGTAACCACGAGAAGAATGCCCAATGTTTTTATGATTATTTTCATATTTCTTCACAGCAGAATCTGCAGTAACATATCATTATTGTCTTGTGAAAATCGTTGAGAATTACTTCCAGATGATGGTTTATGATATTGAGGGCAAACTGCTTGACTTTATAATTATTAATAAATAGAAAGAATAAAAGATTCATCGAATGTTGAAGTTTATTTTGCAATTTTAACTTGAGTATGATAGAAGATGACCCGCAATTGTATTTATGGAAAAATAATATGTTGCGTGTTACGGGTTTTGTGTTGCGAGTTAAGTAGTAGAATTGTCGGGACGTTTATTTTAAGGTGGATAAATGAGAGATAATTACCACAAATTTCATATTCCTGTTATGGGTACAGGACACACAGTAGATACACCTATTCGTGTGGCCCCTTTCGGCATTACCTCCGTAATTTCACTCGTTGATGATTTCTTGCTTGAAAAAATTCGCAAATACTATAGTGAGAAGTTCGGCTTGACCTATTCTGAAATCCCAAGGAAAGAGGAAGATGGCAGAGCAAAAAGAATCACAGCCTATCTGAATACCGTAAGAGAGATTGTTCAGATTAAAATGGAGAATATAAAGCAACAGCCTTTCTTTGAGGTAAATGACAAAGAAAAATACTTTGAGATGTTGCCTGACATAAGTTTAATGAAGAAGGAATATAAAAAATTACTCACTATGAAAAGGGGGCCAGAAAGGGATGCGTTGGCGAAGGATCTTACAAATAAAATGAAGCCTGGTTCTATTGATGCTAATATCATGGTCAGTCTGGACAGAATTAGTATTAATAATAATGGCAAACCATTAAGTGATGAATTCAGCGATGCTAAAGCTGCACTTAGAGGTTATGCCAAAAGCTCCCTTGAATCAAGTATCGTTTTTTCAGCCGGCATCAATCAAAAATTATTCAGTTATATAACCCGCTTCCGTGATTTTTATAGAGATAAAACAGGAAAAATCAAAAAGAAAATCGTCCTTAAAGTAAGCGACTTTCGTTCAGCCAACATTCAGGGCAGGTTCCTGGCAAAAAAAGGACTGGAGGTGCACGAGTTCCGAATAGAATCAGGGCTAAACTGTGGTGGTCACGCTTTTCCCACCAATGGATATTTGCTCCCCGTTCTACTCAGGGAATTTAAGGAAAATCTTGAAATACTGACAAAAGAATTTCAACCGCTGGTTGAGGAGTACTACAGGAAAAAGGGGTGGGAATATCCTGAATCGAGTTTAAACAGCCATCAACTTATTACTGTGCAAGGAGGTATTGGAACTCACGGGGAAGTACTTAGACTGAAAGAAGAATTCAATATTGATATAACAGGGTGGGGCGCTTCTTTTCTGCTGGTTCCAGAGGCTACTTGCGTTGATGAAACTACACGTGAGCTTTTAAGACAGGCATCTGAAGATGACCTTTATCTGAGCGATGCCTCCCCCCTTAACTATCCATTCAACAATGTGCACAATACAGGGTCAGAAAAGTGGATCAGCAAAATGGTAGAAGAAGGTAAGCCAGGTTCTACCTGTCCTAATGGGTTTCTAGTATCCAACACCGAGTTTACTGATCGGCCTGTTTGTCTTGCTTCAAGGCAATACCAAAAAATGAAGCTTGAAGAGATAAAAAATATGGAGATTTCAGCAGGTGAGAAGGAAACACTTCGTGCTGAAGTTGTGCAGAAGACCTGTATATGTTACCAGCTGGGCAACGGTGCCCTTATTTCCCTGGGTATTGTTAATGAGGAGCATGCCCCACAATGCATATGTCCCGATTTTAATGTTGCATGGTTTAGAAAAATTTCTACACTGAAAGAGATGGTAGACCATATATATGGAAGAAGGGTATCCCTGGTCACACCTGAACGACCGCATTTTTTTGTTACAGAGATTGTGATGTATGTAGATTATTTTGAAAAGATGGTTGCTAAGTGTGCTTATATACCAAAGGAAATTAAAACATTGCGAGAATTTAAAAATAATCTGGAAGATGGTATGGACTTTTGTATGGATATTGCGAAGAAGCATCCATTTGAGGGAGAAAATCTTGCATCTATCCCACCATGTGTGAATCGGCAAAGAGCACGACTGGAATCTATCTATACCGAATTTGAAAATAATGTCAGGACTTCAGGGGTTTAACCAGGATTTTACAGTAGATGACTATTGCAAATTCTGGGTTTAAGTTCAACTTCAATAAAAGTATTCTGGAGGTTATTTATGGCTTTTAAAACCGGAACTGTTGTTATGGCGCCTGATGGTGACCCTAAAAAACACAGGGCTTCGATCAAAACATCTAAATTAGAAATATTCATAGTAGTAGTTAAGTTGATGAATATCGAACAGGCAGTAAATGTATGTAGGGATCTTGTTCAAAAGGAAGGAGTTCAAGCTATATCCCTTTGTCCTGGTTTTACGCATGAGGCAGTGGCGAGGATATCAAATGCTGTTGGTGAAGGAATTTCAATAAGTGTAGCGAGGGGTGACGTTCCAAGTGTAATGATTACTGGCGGTATATTAGGAAATGAAGGGTGGTTTTGAAATAATTGTGACTGAAAATCAGTGTAACTGTATGAAAATATTACAGTTGACATTGAAATAATATTAAATGCTTATTGACATAACTCAACAAGATTGTTATCCTGTAGGGAATC
>CAZOKO010000103.1:0-8648 GCA_964580455.1 uncultured Thermodesulfobacteriota bacterium
ATGTTTTACTGATTTTAAGTCTTCAGATCACCCACACTCCTACACGATGACCCATCTATCTTTTTTAAAAAGCGTGGGTCCTGATTGACATCAGGCACCAGCAGAGGCTGTCCATGAAGGGCAACCCATCCGGCAATTCCTTCTCCCAGCTTAATCCGCATGCCTTTTATCCTGTTGGATGCCTACCCCACTACGGTTTCAAAATAGAGATCATTTGCGCTTTCATCAAGCAAGAGAAGGGACCAATTACTGGGACGGAAATAATCTCCTATAGTATGCATAATTTTTTGCAGAATTTCTCTGATTTCCAGACTGGAGGTTAAAGCCTTGCCAATCTCATTGTATATATTGGCTTCTTCCTGGAAGCTCTTAAATCTTTCTTCAATTGCTTGATTAGTCATAGTATCCATCCTTATCGGAAGAAAAAATAAATTCTTAAGAACCTTTAGTAATCATTTTTCAAAAGATATTTAATTTTTCTTGGATTTATAAATTCATGAACTTCTGTGTAATCCTGTAGCTCTTTAAGTAGGTTTTTGTCCCTTAACACTTATTAAAGATGTAAGGAATCCGCTTCCATATGCACCTTGCTGGAGGATGAAAAAGAGGGGTGTAAGGAAAAAAGCTTTAAGAGAATGGAGGTTTAGGGCACTGTTAATACCGACAACGATTAGAAAGAGCAACCCTAATCCAAGGGACAGTTTGAGCATGAAAAAGGCAGGGTGAAAACAAATTGATAAAATAATCAATAACAACAGGGAAAGGAGTAACAGGGCAGGCAGGGCATGTAAGGGTTCGAGACTTGAGGGGTGGAGTCGGGCGAGGGTGACTCTGGCTTTGCCCATGTGAAAGATTTGCTTTAAGAACTGTGTTAAATTACTCCTTCTGCGATGATAGACTCTCGCGGAATCTTCGTAGATGAGGTCAAACCCGTTTTGTTTGATACGATAGCTCAGTTCAATGTCTTCTGCGTGAAACATCTTTTTAAATCCTTTAGTTAACTGGTAGGCCTTTCTGGAAATAGCCATGTTAAAAGTTCTGGGATAGAAGTTAGCCAGCCTCTTCCCCTTTTTCCCTCTCAGACCACCGGTAGTTAACGGAGAGGTCATCAGATAATGGAAGCAGCGCATGAGGAGAGGATCCCTGTCATTTATAATTTCCTTTCCTCCCACTGCACCCACTTTTTCTGAGTTGAAGGGTTTAATTAAATGCTCAAGCCACTCTGGCTTAGCAATGCAATCGGTGTCAGTAAAAGCAAAAATATTACCGCACGCCTTATCCATTCCTAAATTTCTGGCAGCACCAGGACCACCGTGATCCTGAGCGTAGAAGGATATTTTTGCATTGAACTGGCCCATATTTTTCGCAAGCCATTCTTCTGTGCCGTCAATGGAACCGTCATCTACTACAATAATCTCAAATTGGGAAGGTGGTAGGGTTTGGTTGTTGAGAGAGAAGAGGAGTTTTTCTAATTCACTTTTTCTATTGTAGGTTGGAATAATAACAGAAATATTTTGATGGTCGGTTTTTTTCAAAGAGGTATCTCTTTACTGTTGAAATGCTTTTTTTGAATCCAGTTTTTCTTTGATCGTATAGGACGTTTCTCTTTGAGAAGAAAAGACGATCAACTCTCCCATCAATCCGAAAAATATGAATTGTATGCCCAGAATTAATAAGAGAATGCCAAGGAGAAGGAGTGGGCGATTGCTTATCCACTTCCCGGATATGCGAAGAACAGCCATATAGATGTTGATGGCTAATCCGGAAAGGGATAGTATTGTACCCAGGAGGCCAAAGAAATGGAGGGGTTTTTCTGGATATTTGGTAAGCATAATGACGGTCAAGAGATCAAATAAACCTCGCAAGTATCGTTCGGATCCAAACTTGGATTTTCCATACTTTCTGGGCTGGTGATTGACTTTTACTTCTCCTACTTTGAACCCTTTCCAGTTAGCAATAGCTGGAATGTAACGGTGAAGTTCCCCATATAGTTCTATTTCTTCAATTACTTCTCTTCGATAAGATTTAAGTCCACAGTTAAAGTCATGAATTTTTACTCCAGTATAGAAGGAAGTAATAAAGTTAAATAACCTTGAAGCGATTTTTCTGAAAAGGGGATCTTGCCTTTTGAATTTCCATCCAGAGATAAGATCATAGCCTTCATCCATTTTTTTAATCAAAACAGGAATCTCCTCTGGTAAGTCCTGGAGGTCTGCATCAATGGTAACAATAATTTCTCCCTGAGCTTCTTTAAAACCAGTGGAAAGTGCTGCCGACTTGCCAAAGTTTTTTCGAAAACGGATTGCCTTTACCCGATTGTCTCTCTTGTAAAGATCTTTTAATACAGAAAAGGAATTATCGGTGCTTCCATCATCAATAAAGATAAGCTCGAAGCTGTCAGAAAGGGGATGCAGTGAAAGAGTAATCCTCTTATAGAGTTCCTCAAGACTCTTTTCTTCATTATAGAGAGGAATAACAACTGAAATCTTGACCTTGTTGTTTTCATGAATATTTTGCATGTATAATTCCTATATCCACAATTTCTCTCAATACGGTGGACTGCAAAAATCGGAAAGGTTGAATAATCTTATACCATATACATGGATGATTTACAATGGATAAAACTGTTTTAAGAAAAGCGGTGACTATGTGGAGTTATTTAAAGATTTATTGACTAAGTAGCCCGAGGGATGGTAATTTTTAATAGAGGTAGGGAGCAGGGATTAATAGTCTATACTCAGCGGTCGACAGTCCACAATCCATTGATGAAAATTAGGTTGCAGGATTCAGGATACGTGATGCAGGATATGGGAGTTAAAAATCGAAGAAATGATGGGAGAAGGTAAGAAAATTAACCGAATGATTGTTTTAATTCTGATATCCCTATTACAAATGGGTGTATCTGCAATACTGCTGCACTTCCTCAGCATGGAAAACTGGTCTCCCATTTATGCGGAAGATAGTGAGGGGTATCTCCTGGCAACTCGTCACTTTTTAGGGGTAGAGATTCTACCCTCTTCTCTTCCTCTTTTGAAGTATCGGTTATTCAGCCCGGTTGTGCCCTTTATTGCATCCCTTTTAGCTCGATTTATTCCTTTAGAATATACTTTCCTGGTTCTCAATATCTGCTTTTGGTTGCTTTCCGTCTGCCTGTTTTACCAGTTTTCAAAAAATCTCCTTAGCGAACAATTGGCTTACTATTGTGCACTTTTATTTACCACCTCCCTGCCTCTCATCGTCTGGGGGCTTCCCATCATGGTTGATCTGGCCTCCTTCTTTTTCGCCGTTCTCAATTGTCTTTTAATAACTCGTTTATTGTCAGCGAAGAGAGCTAAATACCTTATTATTGGACTAACCCTTCCCTTAGCCATCCTGACAAAGCCTAACCTTGTTTCTCTCCTCCTTTTTTTTATATTGTATGCTGTTTCTCAAAAACAGTATTTGAGGATACTACCTGTAGTATTTATAACTCTTATTATGATAGGAGCAGTGTATTTGTGTTTAGGTTTGGGATTAAAGGATTTTTTGACTTATAGTTACTTGCGTCACCAGGGTTTATTTTATGTATTGAATGCACTTGTGTTTTGTTTCCATTGGGGGTTACCTTTAGCAGCTTGGGGATTTTGGCTTGAAAAAAGCAAAAGAAAGTTTTATCTCACCTACCTCATTAGCACTTTTGGGTGTTACCTCATCTTTGTCCATAATCCCCGTCTCATATTTATCATCTATCCAGCAGTTATTCCCCTGGTTCTGAGGGGAATAGAGGCGTTTGCTTATAGGTTAGCTAATCGCTGGCACCAAGAACCTGAGCGCACCATCACTGCCCTGGTTATCAGTTACGTGCTGACGTCCAACATTCTAACAATTGCATATCTCTTTATTACCAGAGTTTTTCAGTATCGATCTGTCGAAAGCCTCAAGCATCTTTTAGGCTAAACATTATGAACAGTAACTTCCCCTGAAGTTTTCAAGCCTCTTAATTGTTTTCCTGATGAAAGTTGTATGAAGGATAATATGATTATTAATAGACATCCCCCCAAAAAGCCTGTTGAACTTAATGCAGGCAAAGGGATTTTATTGATAAATGGGAAGTTGAGAAATAACAGAAAATACGAAGGAGGAAGTGCTACCCCTGAATAGGAAAGAAGTAATCCTCCAATCATCAGCTTGCGGTAAGGGATAGTTTTATTTCGGATGATAGTGTTTAGTAGAACTAGATAGGGGAAAACTAAAAACAGGAGATAGTGTGACCATGAAATAGGTGAGAAGACAACCAAAAGAATAAGGGTGAGAGAAAAATCAAGAAGATCCCGATTCTTTTCCTTTATGCTTGTTGACTGTAAAATTATAAAGAGCCAAAGCAAAAACATAGATGCAAGAACTGTGAGCTTTAGCACCTTCATCTTAAATGGTAATTCCAAAAGGTGCCAGTCATATAGATGTGTGGCACCCGTAACACATCTGAGTAAAAAACCATCAAGAGATTGATTGTTCCAACTTGCCAGGCTCAATCCATTCAATCGAATAATATTGTTGAAGAAGATTGCATTGCTTTCCAATCCCATTAGGAACACACTACAAATGGCAATAACCATTAATGTGACAATACTGGAGATGGCCAAGGACCATTTCTTTCTTATCAGGAAGTAGCATAGGAAAAAAATAGGAGTAATTTTAAGGCTTATGATTCCCCCCAGTATAAATCCTGATGTTTTTAGATGTCCGATTTTGGCTAAGTAGCAGATGGAAATTATTCCCAAGAAAATTATAGGGGTAGTTTGCCCCAAGCGTAGGCTATACCTCATTGGATAAAAAAAAGCCATAGCCAGGATGGCAATGCTGAATAACCTTAGGTTAGATCCTCTGTCAACAAGCTTCAAAATGAGGTATAAGGAAAACACCATAACCAGAACATTTATAATAAGTAGTAGTTTGGTTATGGTGCGAAAGGGGATAAATAAAAGGGGACGGTAAAGGAAGGAAAATAAAGGTAAGTGAACATAGGGAGTTAAAATTCCTTTGAATCCGATCTTTTTTGATGTTTCTTTAAATATTCCAGGGGGGACAATATTGAACAAATAAGGGTGATGATCATAGATGGAAATATGTTTCCCATCTTCCACTAATTGAGCAGCAACATAGATGGGGGCAAAATCATTTGCATCAAATTTAAAGTTGTCAACAATTAGATATTTCCCTGCACAATAGAGTGCTACTAATAAAAAAAAGACATCTCCTTTTCTGAATAGTTTATTCTGCTTATCCACAAAACTCCAGTAACACGTTTAAAAATTGGCCATATTAGGCTCTAGGTTTTCGGAAATATTGGTATAAATAATTTCTCAATTAAAGGAAGAACGCTTAAAATCAATTGTATTATAATTCAATAACTTACATCTATTTCGAAACTGCAACTGGAGTATTCTGAATAGGCGAATAGTTTATTTTGCAAAATGATGGCTTTTAACAACCTGATAACTGTCTTGAAATGCTGGTTCGGTTTTTTTAATCTGATTCTAAGAGGGATTTAATACCTTTACATACCACCACGAACTGGCCATACGTAAGCGTTTGTGATCTTGTGATAGTTGTATACATAGCCATTGTGTAAATATACCCCCCAGGCGTGAGGTGGGAAGGAATCATAGTTGGTGTTAGACCAATAGAATATGACCTGGACATCATCAAATGGATGACCCGAAGGCAATGCGGGATCATGTTCTCCATAATCTATAAGGCTAAGTAACTCCTTTACATTGGGAAGTCTCCAATCGGTGTAACCAGCAAAATCCAAATTGTTGCACTCTATTAAAGCGGTAGCCCATTTCATTGTTCCTTCAATCTGTTGAGCATCCTTTGTCCACATTAAGCCAGTCAAATTGTCAGTTACCGTACCATCGCCATGAATTTTGAACCTCGGATTTAGCCAGGCAACTCCTTTCTGGCATTCTCCATCTTGACCTGTACCCATGCAGTTGATAATATTACCTGAGTTGTCATAGCATGTAATCTGTCCTGTCTTAGCTATTGGCGCCAGTCCTGTCCGCTCATTAGGTGTGGCAAGTGGTGGTATTATAAGAAACCCTACAATGAGAGTTAATCCACTCAAAGCGGTTTTTTTTGCAAACATTTTTCCTTGCCTTAAAAATATAGCTATCAATAATCCAATGGTTACCATGGTATGATCAATAACTCTCGATTATGGGGTGGGCCCAGAGGGCTTTGTCGTATCGATCATCATGATGAGGACCGCTACTTACCTCAAAGGTGATGTCTACAACTTTCCCTGCAAATGTCGAAAGATCTAGGGAAATAGTATGCCACTTTCTTTCAGCAAAATTATTTTTAGGGTCAATGAATTTAACAAAATAGGTGCGGGGTTCAAAAAAGAAAGTCTTAGGTCTAAAAAATTGCCTTTTCTGTTCCACCCCGATCGAGCCGGTCACATGGAAGAGGTTTTCTAAAAGTATGTTGTCAATTAAGATCTTATATAAAATCCCATCTCCCGGTTTATCCCAACAAGAGGGCATCATGCCCAGAGCTGCCCTCAGTCTGCACCTTCCATGGGGTAGTTTCACTCTAAAAGATACTCTGGAAGGTGGAAGTTGTAGCCATGCAGATTTTTTTATGCCCCCGATATCAACAGAAATCTTCTTGATCTCGGCTATTTCTTTGCCACTTTTTACATGAGCACCTTTAAGATTGCGAAGGAAATCAAGGGAGAGAGACCCCTTTGTTTGTTGGTCTGGGTGAGAAACTCTTTTCAACACGTAGATTTTCATATTTCTCAGGTAGAAAAGACTGAAATAATTCAATGTGTCGATGGTGTTATATCTAGCAGTGTCGAAATAATTGAAAAATTCAAAGCCTGTAGGAACAGGTGAATTAGAAATAAGATATTGAGGATCAATAACAGGTGTCAAGTCTTCGATCCACCACGGAATGTCTCCTTTCTGAGGGGCTATCTCATAAGGATGCTCTAATGAATAGTTGCAGTTGTGCCAAGCATCCCAAGCAAAACCTGCGGAGATTTTTCTGGTTGAGATACCTTTATCAAGAAGTTGTTGAGCAATCTGCCATTTGATTTGATTCCAACTCATGACGTCTTGGGCTATTGCAAGAGAGAATAAGGTATAGGCTGCAAGAAGAGGGATAAAGACCTTTTTATTTATCCTTATGTGTCTGGTAATTTCGAGAACGACAATAGTAAAGTACGGGATGAGGACTAAATAATATCGGCTAAACTTATGAATAGTAGTAAGCAAGAAAAGTAACTGGAAGATTCCTATGAGTAGAATGAGAAATGGGGGAGAGATGAAAGAAAATGTATCTCTAATCGATTCTCTATGTTTGATAAGTAGATAGACAAGGAAGACGATGGATGCAACAGAAAAAAAGTCTACTATTCTGTGAAAGAAAAAAAATATGTTGAGGAAATCTCTATAGCCGTATTCTGATATGTAAGCGTAGCGAAACCCGTTGAGCCAGAAGTCAACGGTAGAATAGAGACCGATGTGTTCAAAGGCAAGATAGAATATGGTTCCAGAAAGACAAAACAGAAGAAGAAAACGGCACCTTTTGTTGAAAAGATTTTTTGCCTTAGGGAGCAAACTAAAACTTAGGGGTAGAAGACAAAAACCCACAAATTCAAGAATGAGAAATGGTCTCCACACTATTTTGATTAAGAGCAGATAGGGTTTTCTAAGATTGTCAAATATTTTATCAACCTGTTTAATATATTCAGCGGGGGGGCCGTGAACAGCGTTTAACCAATATGTGAAAACAACGAAAGTTGTGATTGGTATGAGTAATGTTAAAAGGCTCCTTCTCGTAAAAGTTTTCAAAGATCGTTCACATATCAGAAGGTAGATAAAAACTGCAAGCGGTATGAGAATACCGTTTTGTCTTGCCAAAATAGAGAAAGATGCTGCCAGAGAGGCAACTAATAAGTAAATCTCTTTTTCGTGTTTGAATGCCTTATAGTAAAAATAAGTGGAAATAAAGAGAAGTGAGATAAAGAAATGATCGGTAAAAAAGGTGAAATTGAGGGGGTTGGCAATGGGATTAAATAAAATTAAAAGCACAACCAAGAAACTCGTTTGCCAATTATGCTTTAACTCTCGCAGTAGTAAGTAGATAAAGATAAGTCCCAGAAGAGAGATGGCCAGAGTAGATAATCTAAGTACCTCTATAGAATAACCGAAGAGCTTGGTGAAACATGTTCCCCACCATATCTGGGAGACGAGGCTCATGGCCGTCCAGGGAGTAAATTCCATCTCACCTGTATGGTGAAAGGTTTCAGCTGCTTTTATGTAAGACCAGTCATCATCAATGGGATAGTTTTCATAAGAGAAAAGGAAAAATCCGAGAAGAATATAAATAAGGATCAAAGCTACGATAGGTAGGTATGAATACTTTGTTTTCTCCAATGTGCTCTATTCCCTTTTGAAATTAAGATAGTGTTCCATTCTTTGTGGTTATGGAAATGCAGGTTCCACTACTGAAGAGCAGAAGAATAATTAGCATGTAACCAGGTAGCTGATTACTATTAAATATATGTCAGTTGAACTTTGTCAAGTAATAAATAATCCTTTGTCAGTTAAGAATTAAAAGTGCACAGTTTTCATCGAATTTAAAGATTAAAAGTG
>CAZOKO010000104.1:0-8423 GCA_964580455.1 uncultured Thermodesulfobacteriota bacterium
TTTACTGATTTTAAGTCTTCAGATCACCCACACTCCTACACGATGACCCATTATTTGTATGGTGTCTGGGGCAGTGCAGGCAATGATGTCTTTGCCGTAGGAGAAAGCGGTACCATCTTACGCTATAATGGCACAAGCTGGTCTCCCATGACCAGTGGGGTAACAGATTATCTCCTGAGCATCTGGGGCAGTTCGGCAACGGATGTTTTTGCCGTCGGCTATCATGGATTGCCTTATGAGGGTACTATTCTCCATTACAATGGCACTAACTGGTCCACTATGAAAACTGTAACAGGAAATCCTCTAAGCGGCGTCTGGGGTAGTTCGGCAAGTGATGTCTTTGCTGTGGGATGGTATGGTAGTATCCTTCACTACGACGGGACTTCCTGGACTCCCATGACCAGTGGGACCGGAGAGGGCCTTGATGATGTCTGGGGCAGTTCAGGGACAGATGTGTTTGCTGTCGGCTCTAATGGTACTATCCTTCACTATGATGGTTCAATCTGGACTCCCATGAGCAGTGGGGTGACAGTTATTCTTTATAGTATCTGGGGTAGTTCAGGAAATGATGTTTTTGCCGTAGGTGTCGGTGGCACCATTCTCCATTACGATGGTACAAGCTGGTCTGCAATGAACAGTGGGACGACAGAATGGCTCCGGGATGTCTGGGGTAGTTCAGGAAGTGATGTCTTTGCTGTGGGGGGTGGTGGCCTCATCCTCCACTATGATGGTATCCCTTCACCAACTACTACGACAACTGCAGTTTCTTCAAGCACCACCACCACTTCTCCATCAACCTTTACTATCGCTGGTACAATTATGGGTGACATCAGCGCTAATGTTCCCGTAGAACTATTAGGAGATGATAATCAGATTGTACATACAGACAATATGGGTCATTATGAGTTTCCTAATTTGAATGCCGGGGGATTTTATATTATCCTTCCTCAACTTGCAGGCTATAATTTCGATCCACCAGAGCATGAGATACCGAACCTTATGAATGACGAGCTTAATATGGACTTTATGTCATTTAAGGCTGATCCATGTGTGGCAGAGGTAATCTACGGAGAAGACTCAGGCGAAGTGGAACTTTTAAGGAGTTTGCGTGATAACGTATTGAGTAAAACTGAAGAAGGGAAGAAATTGATCAGACTCTACTATGAGTGGAGCCCTGTGGTGGTTGAGGTGATGGAAGAGGATGGGGCATTCAGAAACGAAGTGAAGACTATCGTTGAATCAATTGTTGTAACTATGGAGTAATCTGCGATAAGAGATACTGGATGAAAATATAGGGGGCAGGGTTCAGGAAGAAAAGATAGTATCTTAGATGTCATTGCGAGCCCGAAGGGCGTGGCAATCTCATTTCTAAATATTTTTTCCTTCGTGTTCCTTCGTGTACTTCGTGGTTCCGGATTGCGGAATTAAGATTACCAAATCATTTGATAAAACAGAAAGTCCTTAAGTGGCAAGTTAGCCCCTTGGCATAAAATGCTGAGGGGTTTTTTAAATTGGTTATGTATGTAGTAATTAAAGGAGTTGAGATAAATTCCGATAATAGTATAATTATGGCGGTGTTTTAGGTTTTATTCTCGGACCGTTCAAGTCCCTGGGAAATCCCCCCTGACCCCCTTTTTCCAAAGGGGGGAAGAGATAGTTCCCTTTTCCAAAGAGAGGGGAACCTTAAAAGTCCCCCTTTTACCCCTTTTATAAAGGGGGATTTAGGAGGATTTTTTAGACCAGCCTAAAATTCAAGGCATTGAAAACAGGGGGGGAAGAGAAAATTATTTACCTTTAGGAGAAGAACCTATGAAAAAGCTTATTGTGTTTGGAATGGTTTATTCTTTTTTGTTAACTGTGCCTGTAAACAGTATGGACAGTAGTGAGTTTATTGTAGCTACAAATGATGGATTGTCATTAACCTTAAATGAGAATGGATTTGTTGAGAGCCTGAAAATTGAAGACAATGAACTGGTTGATGAGCCATCGCAGGCTTTTTTGGTAAGAGACTTTACGCCCGACCATGAAATAGAAAATCTTGTTTTTAATCCGGGCTTTGAAGATGATAGTGATGGGGATGCGATAGCAGATGGGTGGCAGCCATACAGTATTTCAGGTGAGATGGACATATCTTTGGATGAAACCAATACTCATATTGGCTCAAAGTCAGTAAAAATGTTTGCAAACTCATCCAGTCAGCAGAATAAGATGGCTTATATTTCTTCTTCAATTTCAGTAAAAGGAGATACAGAATATATGCTTTCAGTTTTTGCAATGAATGATTTTGGCTTTCTTGAGGACTGGTGGACACTTTCTATGTATGTTTACTGCGTATTTTATGATGAGCAGGAAGAAGAAATCGGCCAGGAAGAATTGCAGTTACAACATACTTTAAAGACATGGAAGCAGTTCTCAAAGATAATAGAATCACCATCTAATGCAGAGAAGGCAGAAATACGGCTGGTCTTTAATGGGCCCAAATATATGACACAGCCGGGTGCCGAAAGTAGTACAGCATGGTTTGATGACATTTGCTTGTATGAAATGCCGGAAGGAACAAAGATAACTGCTGTAAATGGTGCATTAAAAAAGGAAGGAAATAAGCTTATTTATGAAGGAACTTTTGAGGGATTAAATTTTTGTGCAGATTATGAATCAAAGGAGGATTACATTGAAATAAATGGAAAGATTGAAAATGATGGCAGTGAGAAAGCACTGGATGTGTATTTTCTTTTGCCACTTAATATGCAAGGCTGGAAGTGGTGGGATGATATAAGGAACCCGAGAGAAATTGGCGATGGAATATATGAAATGACTATAAATGCGGATGAAAGCAGCTACTTGTCTCTCTCTACTTACCCTGCTTCAGCCATTACAAGTGAAGTTGGTTTGTCAATAGCTATTCCCCTTTCAAAACCAAGGATTTTTAGAATTTTTTATGACAGCACCATAAAGAAATTTGGAATATCGTTCAGTTTTGGCTTGTCTCCATTGACCAAATTCCAAAACGTAGACTTTACTGTCTATCTCTACAAATGCGATGCTGAATGGGGATTCAGAGATGCCATAAAAAAATACTATAATTTCTTTCCAGAATATTTTGAAAAAAGTATAAGTCAAGAACTTATGAATTCAAGTGGCGAGTTTGCAGATTTCGGCGTGCGATCTGTTCAGGGGCAATTCCATAATGAAAATTATGCTAAGCATTTGCCGGAATTGAATGAGAAAAACATTTATGCATGTGAATATACTCTGCCTTCTGCCTTTGAGCCAAAATCACTGCAGTCTATCAACGAGCCATCTCCTGACTACGAAGAGTTTCTTAATCTAATAGATTATTATGCGGAGTATGGGAACTCTCTCGTAAAGATGAAGGCAGAAGGTGCTAAACATTCAACTGTTTCTGATATTAATGGCGATAGCATACTGGATAGTATACTAAGGGGACAAAACTGGGCTCCAGACAGCTGGGTTGGAAGGTTTCCATTAAACGCTGATCCTGATCTGCCTGATTTTAGCATAGCAGAGGCAATGATGGAAACCTTGATAAAACCTGCATTTGAAAATGCGGAAAAATATGATGCTCTCTTGAATGGTGTTCAATTAGATAATTTTATGAAGATAAGCAGGCATATAGATATGAATGAGTCTCGCTTTCAATATGCAGATACACCACTTACATACAGTCCAAATAATTTCAAGCCTGGCATACATGTAATGTCTACCATGGTTGAATACTTAATGAATCTTTCTGATTGGCTTAGTGAAAACGAGAAGCACGCAAAAATTACCGGGAATTGTATTGAGAGGGGAATTGCATTATTTGGCTTCCCTTATTTAGCTGCTTTGCCATTTGAAATGAGTTCACTGACAGACTGGAATTTTGATGATACAGAATTGAATTACAGAAGGAGCATGGCATATCACCGTCTTGTGCTTCCTCACCAGTGCGGTAAGATGTGTAATGAATTTGGGATAGTGGTTGTTTCCGATGTAGAAGATTTTATAAACGAGTCTATCTTTTATGGAATGTATCCCATTATGAAAGATGATTTCTTTGAAAACTGTAGTTACGAGGTGGTAAGGAGTCTTTATAAAAAGATGATACCGATAGTGGATGAATTGCATAATGCAGGATGGGAGCCAATTACCCATGCAAAAACAGATGATGAAAAGGTATTTGTTGAAAGATTTGGAGAAGGTGACAACCTGTATGTAACAGTGAGAAATACTGATAGTGTTGCAAGGAATTTTAAGTTAACTATAGAAGCAGAGGAATTAAGCGTAGGAGACAATCCAAATCTAAGAGAGATGTTATCAAACACCAGTGTTTCTTATGAGTATGAGAATGGGAGTATAGTTATCAGCGATTATATCGATGCATATGAAACAAAAATTTTTACAACCCAGGTTGCTTCCAGCACTACTACCACTACTTCACCAGGACCATGTCTGGCAGAATCAATCTATGGTGAGTATTCAGAAGAAACAGAACTCTTAAGAGATTTTCGTAATAACGTGCTGAACAAATCCCTGGAAGGGCATGAGATTATAAGACTGTATTATCAGTGGAGTCCTTCTCTGGTTGAGGCAATAAGAAAAGATAAGGAATTCAAGGAAGATATAATAACAATAATGGATGGAATCTTACCGATGATTGACAACAGCATAAACTATTCTACAGTTGACAAATGATGATGTTCTCGTAAAAAGTTAAAATTAGTTTTATTCTTCGTGTTCTTCGTGGTTCCGGATTGCGGAATTAAGATTACCAAATCATTTGATAAAACAGGAAGTCCTTAAGTGGCAAGTTAGCCCCTTGGCATAAAATGCTGAGGGGTTTTTTTTATTGACATCAAAATCAGTTTTAACTAATGTAGATCTCTGGAAGAACAAGGTTTTTTTTTGTTTAGGAAAGAATCTCACAATATGATGTTTCAGGGGAGTTTAGCATGGGAAAGAGCAGGAGGATGAAGACGATAGTTATAAATGGTAGCGTTAAGGCAGGATTTACAACCTTGGCATTTGTGTTTTTAACTTCCTTGTCTCATAGCCTGTGGTCATTCGAAAGCGGGGCTACCTATTATGTGTCTCCGACTGGCAGTGATTCCAGTCCGGGGACTGAGAGTCAGCCCTGGCAGACTATTCAGAAAGCGGCTGATACCTTATCTGCGGGTGACACGGTCTATATCAAGGCGGGGACTTACCAGGAAAGGGTAGTTCCACAGAATTCAGGGAGTTCTGGTAATTACGTCACTTATGCTGCATATTCCAGTGATACAGTTACTATTGATGGGAGCAGTATATCTTTACCATCGGATTGGGGTGGGCTTTTTGATATATCAGGTAAAAGTTATATTATCATCTCAGGGTTTTCAATCATAAACGCCGGTCCCAACAACAACAATGTGGGAATTTTAGTAGATAGTTCCAGTTATATAATTATCGGGAAAAACTATACCTATAATACGGTTTCCTCCGGCATTGCTGTTTGGGGCAGTGATAACATAGTTATTGATGGCAATGAGGTGGAGCTTGCATGTAATAACGGCGAACAGGAATGTATTACTGTGGCTGGTACAGATACCTTTGAAATCAAAAACAATCATGTTCACGATGGAGGTCCCGGAACCCTTGGTGGAGAGGGGATCGATGCAAAGGATGGGTCTTCCAATGGAAAAATATATAAGAATCATGTGCATGACCTAAATAAGCTGGGTATTTATGTAGATTCCTGGGACAAACATACTTACAATATCGAAGTCTTCCAGAATGTTGTTTATAACATTGTGGGAAACGATGGTTTTACTGTAGCTTCCGAGTCAGGTGGCCTTCTTGAAAATGTAAAAATATATAATAACATTGCATATGATAATGGAACCTGTGGTATCTCCATAAGTCGAAATGGCGGCTTACTGTACCAGCATCCCATGAAGGATATTAAAGTAATAAACAATACATTTTACAACAACGGGAGTGGTAGCTGGGGAGGGGGGATATGTGTTGATAATCCGGATGCACAGAGTATTGTTATAAGAAACAACATTTGCAGTCAGAACCTTTCCTTTCAGATTGCAGCAGAACCAGACGTTCCAACGCAAGCCTTTAAAGTGGATCATAATTTGATTGATGGTTATAGAGGATATGATGGGGAGATGTATGGAAGTGACTATGTGGAAGAGTTCCCTCGCTTTGTAGATCCTTACGGGGCTGATTTTCATCTGCAGTCAACTTCACCTGCTATAGACAAGGGTTCTTCTATTGATGCTCCAGGTGATGACTACGATGGTACCCCTCGACCTCAAAAGACAGGATATGATATTGGTGCCTATGAGTATGCACCAGGAGGCATTACAACCACGACCACTTCTTCAGGTTCCACTACCACATCCACCATAGGTCCAATCACCACCACTAGTTCGATAGGAGGTGGTTGTGTGTTAGAAGGAATCTATGGTGATCATTCAGAAGAGACAGAACACTTGCGAAATATTCGCGATAGTGTATTGAGTAAAACTGCAGAAGGTCAGGAGATTATAAGATTGTATTATGAATGGAGTCCTGTGGTGGTTGAAATAATGGAGGAGGATGAGGAATTTAGGGAAGAGCTAAAAGAAATGATTGATGAAATACTGCCTTTGATTGGGGAATCAGTGGAATAGGTAAGATTTAATGAATATAAAGCAAATAATTGTATTGTGGTTCTTTGGGTTACTGATGATTTCAACATTTCTCAGAATGTTTTCACATTTAGGAGCCAGTCCACTTGAAGTATTTGTACTTATATCTGCACCGGCAATTATTATTAGTGCGTTGTTGTATATAACTATTAGAAAAAAACTTTTTTAATACATACAACAAGATGGAGTTACATTAATAAAACCAAATTTTCAAAACTACCAAATGTAGCTCACAGTAAATGCCTGCATGAAAACTACCTTCGCTTTTGACAGTAAGTAAAAAGGACAACTCCATAGATGTATTGCCCTTTTTGAAGACGAGCGTTTTATTAGGAACAGCAAGTAGATGTTGAACCACAGCCTCCGCAGCCTTCTTCAAATACCAGGCTACTGGTTATAGTAAAACCTCTGCCCATAAAATCTATCTTGATAGGTTTTGCCTGTTCCATTAATTCCTTATCCACAACATACTTGAAACCACTAATATCATATGTCCAATCATTATCATTTGGCTCATCCAGAGACAATTGAAGGGAAGGACCTCCACACCCACCCTTATTCAAAAAGATCCGGATTGCTGAAAACTCTCTTTCCTTAAGCTGTTCATTTATCTGTTTTGTAGCTGATTCTGTTACCTCAAACATAAAATCCTCCTTTTGCATCTGTAATAATTTGTACCATTAATCGGTGTACTGTTATTTTTTATCCTTTAGTTTAATATAAGCACGAAAGTAGATTTGTCAATAAGGGGTGAACAGTTAAAATTTACTTCTGGAAGCCACTTTCTCTGTTGGTACTAATTAAGTAGATACCCCCATTTCAATATTTCAATGTCTTGTGGCTGAAGCCTTCCAGTTTAGGTACCCCCTAAGATTTAAGGCAATAAAAATAACATTTGCGACGATATTTGCAATGCTATGTACCAGCACACCAAATATTAACCACGATATACTTGCCAGTATGCCGAAAACAAAACCACTTCTTCTTTTTTCGCCGAGATAATATAAAGCGAGAAAAGTCAAGACCATGGCAATCCAATCTAAGCCATGATATTTCAATAGCATTTCCATTTCTAATTACTTCTTCTCTGCAAATAATTCACAGGGTTTTCGATTGCACTTTCGTGCTCCCATTTTCGTCACTTTAATTTTGTATAGTTGAAGTTTTGCAGGAACTTTTGTTTTAAGGCCATAATAGGACCTGTTAGTAACTTCTTCTAAACAACCTTCAACGACAATGGTGGTGCAGGGAGTCTTTAATTTAGGCGTGTCCCACCTTGGCTTGCAGATCGTAAAACAGACGTTTTTGCTCTTTTTAAGATAGCTCATTTTTCTACCGGTGGTTACCAGACCCAGGAGAAAAGTCTTCCTCTTGTACATATAACCTATGGGAAGAGCGTAAGGTTTATCCCCTGCCATTGCCAGTATTCCATGTTGATTGTTCTTAAGAAACTTATCAATCTCGTTTTTTGTAAGATTTTTGGTATCGGCCATCTTTATCCCTCCCTGATTGGATTCGGTTCATGCGATAAAAATAATTTGAATCTTTTAGCAAAAATTCATTAGAGGGGATTATACGTTGGAATAAATTTACATTCAAGCAATAACTCATTATGTCATCGTTTGTTTATACACGTTTAAGGTACGTTTTTTAATGGCATTACGCATTCCTTTAGCAAAAAACTTCCCATTTGATCTTCCCCCGAAAAAATGGACACAGGGTTAGGCTGCTTTAGTATCGATC
>CAZOKO010000105.1:0-8407 GCA_964580455.1 uncultured Thermodesulfobacteriota bacterium
GAAACAGTTAAAATTGTTTTAGATGCCCCGCCCTGTGGGCGGGGAGCTTCACTCGGCAAGTATTTGGGTGGAAGGATTTTAAAGAGGAATTTTAAGTAAAGTTTTAACGTTTTGCGAAGTGACGTTCGCAACTTCTTCAAAATCCAACTTCTTTAGTTTTGCTATTTTATCAGCGACGTATCTTACATATGAAGGTTCATTCCTTTTCCCTCGAAATGGCATGGGAGCTAAAAAGGGAGAGTCTGTTTCTAGAAGAATCCTCTCAAGAGGTATGTTTCTTACAATTTCCTGTAGTGATGTAGCATTTTTGAATGTTATGGTGCCTGGTATAGAGATATAAAACCCCATATCCAGACACTCAGATGCCATTTTATAGTCACCGGAAAAACAGTGAATCACACCCCCCACTTCAAAAGCCTTCTCCTCCTTTAAGATGGAGAGTGTCTCCTGGTGGGCATTTCTATCATGTACCACTATGGGAAACTTTAGTTCCCTTGCTAATGCGATAAGTTCTCTAAATCTTTTTATCTGTATCTCCTGAGGGGACAGGTTCCGAAAAAAATCCAACCCAATTTCTCCCAGGGCACATACCTTGTCATTCCGGGTTAAATTCCTCAAAAGGGGGTAAGTTGACTTGTCTATATCCTTTGCATTGTGCGGATGTATACCCAGTATGGCATATATGGACTTGTTTCCCTCAGCCAATGCAATTGCCTGTTTGCATGATTTGATATCAATCCCAATAGTAATAATATAATCGACTCCATTATCATGTGCCCTTTGAATCACACCACTTAAGTCCTGACCAAATTCCGGCATTTCCAGATGGGCATGTGAGTCGATCAACATCAGTTTCTCCCGGTTTCTTGTACAATCTTGTATATTGATAAAATGTTGTTTTTTCTATCTCTTTTTAGTTTTTGATGGTTTTTGTTCCTGAAAGAACAATTGTTGTGTCTTATTGCTCTTGAAATTTATCTTTCACTTATTAAGTTGCTGGATAATTGCCCTTTAATTCTAAATAGTTATGAAGATAGTGTGAAATATATCATATAAATTCGAATTGGTATCTAAATTGCTAAACTCGGTAACAACAAATAAACATTATAGTTTAAAAGGAGGATGAAATGTTAAAAACTGGCAAAATATCATGCATAGTATTTGTACTGCTACTGCTAATCGGAACTAATCTATCAGTTGCCGATGCGGGTTCTCTTGATGGAACGGTATGGATGTATGAACATGCAAGTGGAGCCAGACACTATATAGGCTTCTATAAGGATTACCATTACCTGAATAGTACAAGCATTGGTCAGGAACAACCTGATTCACTGTGGTTGCGAAGCATTTTTCCGTATTTATCTAATAACAATCCTGACGGCTCTTTAAAATATAGTGCACCTCATATTTCACTTACTGCCTGGGCTATTAATTGGGGAAATTGCGATATCGATGCCGAGCAAGCTTCCTTTAATGCTTTTGGGATGCTTTATAATATGATCATTTATAACCACAACGAGCCATATATTCTCTTGTCGACTGATTGGAGCCCCCCTCTTCCTTACACAAGTAATGCATATGAAACGGATGATTCTTTTGTTAAAATGCTTTCCTCCTCCATTTTGGGTGCCGAATTTTAGATTGTGGCCACTTTGATAATCTTTTATCTTCTCCTTTCTTTAAATCCCCTCGGTAGAAACTGCTGGGGGGATTTTTATGTGATCAACATTATATTACCTGTTTTCCCCAAGGTGGTTATATAGAGTCTCGATGATTTCCCTTGAAATCGTGGACATGGCCTGGCTCATTGCATCAGCAAGTGCTCGTGGGTTTTTCTGTTTGCAAAGCTCCCTTGCATGATAGTTTTTCTGAAAGAGGATCCTTTGATTAACATCAGGTTCATTTCCTGCCATGAGTGTAACACTCAATGTTAAGACTGCTTCCCACTTCTCCTCTGCATCCCATTCAAGAAATTCATTCACCAAACCTTCCAGCAGATAGGATGAGGGAAGTCTGGTGTCATAGGGGAGGACGGCTTTGAACAGGCCGGAATTTTTCATATCTCTGCCCAGGAAGGAGGCAACAAGATTACCCGGGTTAGCATGCCATCTGTGATAGACATACGAATCTCTTTTGAATGATTTGTCCCGATAGATGATACGGTCTGAATTGTATTCAGGAGCCACAGTAAAAGGTTCCAGCCTGATGGAATAGGGAAGTGGTTTGTGGTCAGATAATTGGGGAGGATCATATTCAAGAGTATAGAACTCTATCTTATTGCTTGGCTGCTTGAGATTTAGACAGGCTCCTAAAAGTGTGGCAATTCCGGGGAGTATAAAAAGTATTTTTTTATATAGTTTCATGAGATGCTCTCCATTGGACCGGTTTCGTGTTACTTGTCAGGCTCCACCTTCCGGGGAGGCGGAGGTTCCCCGAACAGTAATTGGGAAGGATGATCAGCAAGGACTTCCAGTAACCGATTAAAGTTTGTACTTGCCTTTTCCAGATTCTGGCCGGTAACCACCAGATGGCGCTGGAGATGGGAAAGTATTGATTCCAACTTCATAAGTGTCTTTTCCAGTTCTTGAAGATTGCTGTCGGCACTATCCACGATGCTGTTCCATCTCTGTTCATTAAGGATTTGATCGATGCTCTCAAGAGATGATACGAGGTTTGCAGAGATGCTTTTCACATCGACATCCACAATAGACTGGTTCAGATTAAAAAGGGTCAATTTCAGTTTGTCGGAGATTCCTTCAAGATCTATGGCATTTAACTGGTTCAGCAGATTATCAATTCCAGTGAATAATTCGCTTATTTCTGATGGCTTTGAAGCTACAATCGGATATTTTGAAGGGAAACTGAGATGAGGGGAACGATCGGGTTCATCCTTTCCTTTCTGATCTAGTTCGATAAACATACTTCCTGTAATCCCTACTGGTTTCATTTGTGCAACCATGTTACTCCCCAGTTTTTGACCTGATTCAATTTTTAATATTACCTGAATTAATTTTGAATCGGGTGCTACCCCTATCTTTTCCACCCGTCCTATGGAAACCCCCCTGTATTTAACTGGAGAGTCTTTGTCAAGGCCTTGAACAGATTCATTGAAATAGGTAACGTAAAACTGACCTTTTTCAAAATAGCGGGTTACCCCCAGCCAGATGATAGCCAGCAGGACAAGAGTAATTCCTCCTGCTACAAAAAGGCCGACCGCAAATTTGGTTTTGGTAGAAGCCATTACGGATTGTCCCCCAAGATTATTTCCTGGTTC
This sequence comes from uncultured Thermodesulfobacteriota bacterium, assembly GCA_964580455.1. GTDB lineage: Bacteria > Desulfobacterota > WTBG01 > WTBG01 > WTBG01 > CAZOKO01. The sequence continues at coordinate 3,275 of CAZOKO010000105.1, forward strand.
TCTGCCTGTCGGTTGAAGAAGTGCTTGACTAATTGATTTGTACTTTTATCCCGCAGATATTGGGGATCCCCTTCTGCTATTATTTCTTTGGTGCGTTTGTCCAGCATAATGACTCTGTGGGCAACTGCGAAAATACTCTGGAGTTCGTGTGTGACTATGACAATAGTTGTTCCCAGATTTTTATTAATAGTAATGATGAGGTTGTCAAGTTCTGCTGAACTTATGGGGTCAAGCCCGGCAGAGGGCTCGTCAAAAAACAGGATTTTGGGGTTGAGAGCCATAGCCCTTGCTAAACCGGCTCTCTTTTTCATCCCCCCGCTTACTTCTGAAGGCAGATGGTTTTCATATCCATTCAGATTAACCAGGTTGAGTTTCATCCTGACCATAGTATCCACGGATTTGGGGGGGAGTTGAGTATATTCCTGGATGGGGAGAGCTACGTTTTCGGCAATGGTCATGGAACCAAGAAGTGCACTGCTCTGGTAGAGAACCCCGATCTTCCGCAATATCTTTTGAAATGTTGTCCCATCACAGGCTGTAATGTCTTCACCCTCTATTGTTACTTGGCCTGAATGGGGATGATTAAGGCCGATAAGATGTTTTAACAGAGTACTCTTACCACAACCGCTCCCCCCTGCAATAACTAATATCTCTCCCAGGTAAACATCAAAGGTTATTTGGTCAAGGATAATATCTTCACCGTAGCGGGCAACCAGATCTTTCACTTGGATGATAACATGTTTTTTCATAATGTGCTATCTTACCCCCAATATTGGAGGATTACTGCAAAAATTGAATCAGACAAAATAATCAAAAAGATGCTGGTGACTACAGATGAGGTTGTGGCTTGTCCGACAGAAGCTGCTCCACCAGTTACCTGAAAACCTCTGAGGCATCCTGTCAATGCAATAAGAAAGGCGAAAACTCCACTTTTAAAAAGTCCCCATAGGACATCGAAAAGTGTTAGTGTCCTCAATGTCTGAGTGATATAGGCGCTTGTAGTCAGATCAAGCATGGATACCCCTACTAAAAGACCGCCGGTTATGGCGAAGACATTTGAAAATAGAGTCAGAATCGGAACCATGATAACCGTGGCAATAATCTTGGGAACAACCAGAAATCGGGTGGGATCAAAACCCATTGTGAAAAGAGCATCAACCTCTTCAGAAATCTTCATGGTTCCTATTTCAGCTGCAAAGGCAGAACCTGATCTTCCAGCCACGATAATAGCTGTCATGATAGGGCCCAGTTCTCGAACCATTGACAGGCTTACCAGTGAAGCTACCAGAATGTTCGCCCCAAACTGCCGAAGTTGAACAGAAGACATGAAAGCCATGATCAGACCCAGAAGAAAGCTGATCAAGCCGACAATGGGGAGGGCATCAACACCTGTCTTTTGCATGTAAGAAAGGGTATCATCTGAACGTAGTGATTTTGGGTGGGAAAACACATAAAGCAGTGACAGACAAACATCTCCAATAAAAGAGATCATATATTTCAGGTCTGATGCAAGTTGGATAGTTGCCTCACCAAGACGCACAAAAACGCCAGGAGTTTGCTTCTTAACAAGGAAGACCGGTTCTTCCAGGGAATCAAGTTTAAGGCCATGGAGAACTTCATTTACTTTATCACTTGTATTTGTTAAAGAAAAATGGCCGTTGCGACTGCATATCAGCCGTTTTAATTCCACAAGTATCAGAGCTCCAAAATCATCAAGATAGGTTACTCTTTCAAGGTCTACAGTCAAAGAAGAGGAAGGCCGGTCTTTTAAAAGTGAATGCAACTCACTCCTCATGGAGGCTACGTTAGTGACATCCATACGTCCCTGCAGGTGAAGTGTCATACCTCCTCCCTCACCTTCGGAGACTATGCATTGGTAAGAGGGTAGATTTCTACGAATTTCCATGGAGTTATTTAAACAATATTTTGAAATTGGAATTTTTTTAACGCCTTCTCGTCAATTCCATATTTCTCTTTAAGTAGATCCACATCCATTTGAAAGATTAACCACCCCAGGAATTTATCATCTTTTTCAATTTTAAAGGCGATTTCTATTCCCTTCCTGCCCATAGAATAGTCCTTGTCTACTCGAAACAGGGTGAGTACTTTGTGAGATGATTTTTCACTATCCTGAAACTCAATATCAGCATAACTGCTGCCCACCATCTTCTTTACAGCAATGTCACTTGTGATGGAATATGCATTGAACACCTTCTTCTCTCTGTCAAGCAGAATCAAGCCAGTGTAAGGAATTGAAGTAATGCCCTGGATTGTAAAAAAATCTTTCAGCAATTGACTTGTTTTTAATCTGTCCTGTCCTTCAAATGGATCGGTCAATAGTGATTTGAGTAAAATGTAGTCTTTGGCTATCTGGTTTTTCATATCCTGCTTTCTTTCATCCATAGTCTGATAGCCTTTAGAGAAGTAGGGATAAGTAAAAAAGAGAACTGCTGCCAGTAATCCGAGCAGGGTGAAAGAGGGGATAAGCAAACGCCGTACTCGTCGGTATTTTTCTTCTATTTCTCGAACTGCTGTTACATCACGGGCAAGGGAAATGACTCCCTGGAAGTTATGATGACTGTCATAGAGTACGGTGGTACTGGTAGAGACAAAGCGCGTGCCTTTTACAGGGTGTCTTATTCTCAGAGTTTTTTCGCTTACGGGGTGTCTTATCTGAACATCTTCGAGTAAAGCTTTGTAAGTCTCGGGTTCCTCATAAATCTCTTCAACAGATTTGTAGCGCATATGATTCCAGGTGCGCCCATACAGTTTTTCTGCAGCGGTATTCCAGGAAATGATTTTCCCTTCTTTATCAGTTAAGATAACGGCGTCTGGCAACTGGTCACAGAACTCCAGAAGTCCATAGAGAACTTTGCTTGCTTCATCAAGTCGGTAAGCCAGGATCTTTGATATTTCACGGGCTACAATTGGAAATTGGTGAAGAAAGCTTGCTACCTTTTCTTTGGGGATGCGAAGAGCTTTTACTTCATTTTTTGCTTTTACCGTAGCAGTCCTTATTTCTCCCAGAAGGAGGGATACCTCTCCGAATAGAGAACCTTTCTCTGATATTTCAAATATTTTCTTGTTTCCTTTAAGGATATCCAGTTGTCCTGATACCAGGATATAGAGGTCTTGAGATGGGTCACCCTCCAGAAAGAGTGTCTTACCTTTCTCGAAGGTGGAAAGATACTGATCTAACTCAGGATTGTTTATAATTTCGTCTAACATTGGGAAGTCAGGGTTGGGTTTACTTAAGTATAGACAAACGTTTCTTATGAGTCAAGAATTAACACTTATTATCACTGGATGGGAGATGTGGAACTTTGTGGTGTTGGTTTCATAATCCCAGATTTTGCAGTAGGCTTCGTAGCGAGGCGCCGCAAACCGAAGCGAAACGCGCAGTTGGAGCGATTTTGCGACGCAGGCATAATCATTTTATGTTGAGGAGCAAAATCGTGAAACAAGCGTTGCAGCAAGGATTTGCAAGCCGCAGTAGATGGCTACTGCAAATTCTGGGATAGTATAAAAAAATACGGGCATGATATGTGTGCTTCTAAAATGCCCGTGTTTTTTATCGTCAGTTTATGGATACTGGTTAAGACTAGCTAACAACTTCACTGGGTTGTGGTTTGATAGGAGACTTCTCCAGTTTAGGACTTTGTTTTAGCATGTTCTTTGAGTCAGCAGGAGAACTGCTCTCAGCACCTTTTCCACTTACCATATGGCAGCTTCCTTCAAAAATAACCCCTTCAGCAATAACCAGGGCAGCGGTTTCTATATCTCCTTTAACCTTTCCTGTAGAGGTAATTTCTAACCTGTTTTTAGCCTTTATATTACCATTGACCTGACCACCTACAAAGGCATTTTCAGCAATGATATCTGCCTTGACCTTGCCTTCCTGCCCTACCACCACACTTCCTCTACACTCAACTTTACCCTTTACAGTACCCTCGATGCAAATGCTTTCATTGGATATCAGAATCCCTTCAAAAATGGTTTTGCTTCCAATGAGAGTATCCAGATTATCCGGTGCCTTATCCCTTTTTAATATACCCATAATATAACCTCTTTAAAGATGGTGGACGTTGAAGGAATAAAAGAAAACGCAAATGCTAACGCATAGCCATCATGGTACTTGAATTTAGAATATGATTGCGAGGATTAATACTTACATTATCTTTTCTCACTTCGTAGTGAAGGTGATAACCGGTAGACATACCCGTATTTCCCATCAGCCCTATAATATCACCTCTTTTAACATCCTGTTCTTTTTTAACATCAACCTGTAACATATGTCCATAGAGTGTGGTAAATTTACTGTTATGTTTGATTTTAACAAACCTTCCTAGATGGAGGTCTTTACCGGTAGATATGGTTGTCCCATCAGCAGGAGCAATAATGGGAGTACCTCTCTTGGCTGAGATGTCCAAACCTCGATGGAATTCGCGAAGACCAGTAAAAGGACTTTTCCTCCAGCCAAAACCTGATGAAATCCAGTACTCATCAGTTTTAACAGGCATAATGGTAGGTCTCGTATCCCATTCACTCTTACGGTCGATTAGTTCATCTATCAGTTCCTGTAAATCTCTTTTGAGAAAAAGTGCTTCTTCTATAAGTGGCACTTCATGATCAGTGTTTTTATAGGAAGCTATAGTATCTGTATCCAGGGGGATGGTGTATGAAGTGTCAATAAAATTTGGATCTATTTCCCCAAGTCCCAAACCTCCCATACTGGAGCCGGATTTTTCTAATCCCAGGAAATCTCTAATAAATGTTTCAGCTTTCTTTAGTTCGTCAACAATTTGAGCTACTTTTTCAAGCCTTTCCTTTTCAGTTTTTAGGTGGGTATTTTCTTTTTTGAGGTTTGCACTTTCGCGATATTTCAATATGGCTATGTAATCACCTATAACAAAAAGGAAAAGAAGGAAGATAAGGAAGTAAAGGGTCCTTTTACGGATGGAAAGCTGTCTTGTTTTTCCTGCTTTTGGTGGTGATATAAAAACCGTATAGTAATTCTTAAGCATGAGGTATCACTTTTAATGGAGTGTGTTTTCAGTTTTTACACTTATCGGTAGAAAAAATATGGTTCTTTAAAGTTTTGAGTGGGTAACATTGAACATGCTATAATCCTGG
>CAZOKO010000106.1:0-8218 GCA_964580455.1 uncultured Thermodesulfobacteriota bacterium
CCAGGATTATAGCATGTTCAATGTTACCCACTCAAAACTTTAAAGAACCGTTTTTATACTTATTCAAAAATGACCAGCATATTACACCTATCAACAATGAACAATGTGTTTAGGTATATAGTACAAGCTTGTATTCTATATACATTAATATTGAATATGTTGTCAAGGAAAAAATTAAAATAATTTGAAATAAGCCTATTGACTTTACTCAACAAGAAATTAGTAACTATATGATTTTAATGGATAATATTCAAAACATGTTTAGTATGGTTATAGAAGAACAGTTTTCCTTTAAAATAGATGACTTAAGGGTTTATCTTGTTGAGTTATGTCATTAAGCATTATTTGAAAAAATAATATGTATTCTTAAGTAGTGGATATTTAATAACTAATCACTAACCACAAAGCTGCAACCACGAACAGTATATAGGGTGCAGGGGTCAGGGTGTAGGGATTATGAATTATTCCACAGTCAGCAGTTCCAAAGATGTTGTGGGATGTGCGATATGAGATTTGGGATAAAAAGCACAAGATGCAGGATATTAAATAAAGGGGCAGGGATTTAAAAGTCCTCAGTCGGCAATTAGAAATATTTAAAAGTGTGATCCAGGGATTACGGACATGAGAATATTTGAAATTAAAGAATTGTTTTCCTTGCCGGTTAAGGAATGAGATATTTAAATGCAGTGGATCATAGTATACGGGAGAGTTAAAAGTTCAAGTGTTACGTTGGAGATTTCAATTTCCAAAAAAGACCTGGGAGGAGAAGTATGTTTAAATAGCTATGCACTTTCTGCACGAACGCCCGTTTCAGCTTGCTCTATATGGCATAACTAAGAATCTCAAGTTCAGCCGTTCTGTCAACCCTGTCCAGAATACTATCTACATTCTCCATCACGGTGTCTTCAATTAGATATTCGTTACAATTTTTACATTGCAGGACAGGCAGTTTTTTAATAATAATGATGGAACTGCTTCTGATTTTAAACGGCAAATCAGTAATGACTTCTTCTAGTTTCTCTCCACAACTAAGACAGTTCATTTTTTCTCCTTGTCTTGAAATCACTTTCCCATTTGTCAAGCGTTGGTTTGTAGGCTGTAACTATCCTTACGGTATCGTTTTTTTCATCAATTGCTATGTGGACATGAATAATTTGATTTCCATATTTAGCATAAATTAGATAACTTGGTAAGTACTTATCCTTGGGATACTCTTCAATTATTTCATAAGATTCCAGTGAAGCTAAAATGATCTTACGGGATATAAATCTCCCCTTCAATCGTATATTAACATGGTAAGTCCAGTGTATTCTACGGCGACTAATACAGGATTTGATAAATTCTAAGACATCGGTATTCAGAATGCGCCCCCAATTTTAAAAATCAAGTAGTAATAGTGATTGTATAAAAGAGATGATTTTCAAAAACCCTGCCTGTTTTATAGTTAGGAGGCTAGAGTAAAATAATTTTTCTATCCAAGAATGAGAAACATAATGGTAATATTGACTTTGATTTTTTAATACTCTAGTTTTATCATACTTAAGAGAATATTTCAAAAAAAATCTATTTGGTGTGATCGAAGTAAAGTTTTTGAATATGTTGATTCTGAGCCACAAAGGGCTACAAAAACAATCGAAACTGAAGATGATATCCTGATCAGGAAAGATGGTAAGAAAATTGTTGGATTAACAATATTAAATGCGAGTACCAGATAAGGTAATAAAGGAAGTTTCTTCCCTAAGGTTGCTTCGTAGCTAACGCTTCTTGCAATGACAAGTTATTAAATGTCAACCTATTTTAGTCGTTTACTATATATGCTGGATCAAATATACATCCAGTATCCAGCATCTAGTATATTGTCAGCGAAGATTGGAATGTAAAAAAACGATTATTGTGCTTATCTTTTCTACGTCCTTCAACTACTTCCAAACTATTCCTCAACAGGTACAGGGTGAGGAGGATTGGCGATGTTGTTGGGGTCGATAGATTTCTTAATGCCTCTCAAAAGATGATCATAATTACCTAATACTGGGCCAGCCAGACCATGGTAGGTACCTCCCAATGCATTGCCAGTGCCACCTTCTTTTTTGTGGGAGAGATCGTCTTTGATCATTTCCATGAGTCCTCCGACAACAGCTGCAGAATCTTCAGGTGTTTTCTCATAAGGAAAATCTGTTTCACCTATAGCAAAATGGCAGAAATCGTAAGGTACAATCCAATCTGAATTGTCGCAATCTAATACTGGTGGAGAGTACTTATCCATCCATTTAAAGCCTTCTTTGCATGCTTGAAGGGCTACGTTTAATGTATCTCCAACAATTTTAAATAGGGCAAAGGCACCTGAGGGCTGCATCATCCTGGGACCACTGCTATCCCTCAGCCAGTTATTAGCAGTTGAGTTTACCCAAAGATCATGGGCTTCTTTGGAAATAAGTTTGCCACCTGTATCTTTAATAATGTCCATTAGAACTCGTTTTTCGTATTCCTGGTGTTTTTTTCCAGCAAAGGGCCAGAGACATACAGACAGCATGTTCTTCATATTCTTTTGGAAAAACTTTTTTTGCCACATCTCCCAATGTTCCTCACCAGACTTTGCCCACCACCAGCATAAATACTTTGAAGACCACTTATGGAGAGATCCTCCAATCTCGCAGCGACCAACTTCATACATCGCGTTGACAGCAGCATCTAAAGTGGGATAAGTAAAGAGGACCCATTCAAATGACCCGTCTTCAAAGAAAGACTTCTGGTTGGGTGTAATACCTTCACATGGGAATTCTTTGGGACCAGGCCAGGGTTCGAGTTTTATTGCCAGCTTGGTTACTGTACCATAGCCTCCCATGGTACCCAGATAAGCCCTCAGCATACCTCTGAGATCAGGTCCTGGTCCTTCGCCAAAAAACCATCCAGACCTTGAATTGCTTAGAGAACCTGCACGAAGAACTTCTCCATTGGGGAATACCAGCTCAAAACCAAGGATGTTTTTGTATCCCATTCCAACACGATAACCATTTCCCCACATTCCCATGAAGACATGTCCTGCAAGCTGGCTTGCCTGACCGCCTGCCTCTGGACACCCACATTGCAGGCCATACTTCATCGCTTCTGCTGATACCTGTGCATTGGTAACGTAGGGTTCTATAATCATGAACATATTTTTTTCATCAATCTCAAGTATTCTATTTAGTCTCTTGGAATCAAGAGTAACAGTTCTTGGTCGATTGGGTTTAGTGGTTAGAGACCATTGATTAGAGCCAACGGGGATGATAGGGAATTTTAGGCGATTTGCCAGCTTATAAATTGATTGAACTTCTTTTGTGTTCTCTGGCATTACAACGAATTCCGGTGTTAAAGGGCTTAAGACTCCAGGCGGGAGCCAATCGCGGATATACGCCTCCATAACAGCTTTATCGTCAGAAACATTATCTTTGCCGAGGATGTTTACCAGACCTTCATAAATTGCTTGATGTTCTTTATCTGCCATGATCGCTCCTTAAACTATATAAGTTAGCCTTTTAATTGTTTGGAAAACCTTTCCTAATGTTTCCGCTTATCAGTTTACTTAAGGGTGAGGTCCTTACCTTGGTAAGTTTAGCAATAATTTCAGGTCTCTCCTTCTGCATGATGGGTAAAAGTTTAGCAAAAGCACCCCCTATGTAATTACTTACCTCGTAAGGGTCGAGACAGGAGGGTAGTGCTTCTTCAATGTGGGCAAAAAGAAAGTCCATATCTTCGGTGGTTAAAAATGCGTTCATGGCAGCACCTCTAACCATCTGAGTGAAGTCATATTTATTGGCATAGGTTTTCTGCCACCATTTGACATATTCCTGGAGAGCTTCTTTCCCCTCCTTCAAAGCAAGTGTTATAGCACCTACAGCTTTCCAGGCACTGATTACTGCTCCTGTCATCTCAGCTTCCTGGAACCAGATAGTATCACCTACGAAGACGAAATTATCTTTAACAGGGTTCATGACAGGAGAAATCATATTTCCTACAACCGCTCTGCTTTCCACCTTCCTGGCGTTGCGGAACCAGTGAGCATATCTGCTTTTTGTCATAAACCTGTCAAGAGCACCAAGGTAATCAGAGAAAGGATCCATAGTTGCAGTTGAAGTGGAATAAACTCTTTTATCTGTAGCTTTTGGTATAATATAAAACCGCATAGGGGTCTTCTCTGCCATGAAAATACTATAGAAAATGTCATCAGCAGGAAGATCAAGATCTGCTAAGTAAGCCCCGACGGAAATTACAGTTCCATAAAACTTTCTTTCCTTATTAAGACCGAGCACTTTTGCAGTACGTGAGATTCTGCCGTCTGCTGCAATAACATATCTACCTTCAAAAATGTCTCCATCACTTGTGATTACGCGACCCCCTTCTTTTGTTTGCCTGGCATCTACTACAGTCTTGCCTGAAAAAACATCTGCTGAATTAGCTTGAGCTTCTCTGAGCAGACACCTTAACAGGGTTGATTTGTCGTAGGTTGCGCTGACTCTTCCATCTTCTCCTTTGCTTTTGTTTGTTTTGTAGTCACCAAGCTGAACAATTTCACCATTATAGGAAAGGAGCTGCCAGGAATAGAAATTACGGTAGGGACCATCGTAGGGAATAGAAAAACCATAAGCGGGAAAGCAGAGGCGCTTCTGCTCAGCGTTTAGTACAACTCTTTCCCCCAGATAAGTACCGCTCAAGCTTACGATCATCATACCGCAGGCGCGTGTTATTTTACAGATATCCTTTTTACGTTCAAGCAATGCGACGGATAATCCATATTCACTGGCCGTCTTTGCTGCCATCAATCCGGCAGGACCAGCACCTACTACAACTAGATCATAACGTTTCATATTTTTCCTTTATTCAAAGTTTTTTGGGGACGCAGATGTGTACAGATTAGTAAGATTTTAACCATGAAAAATACGAAAGAAACATATGGAAAAACTTATCTGCGTGTATCAGCAAAAATCTACGCCCTAATTATTTAAAACAACAAGATTATGATTATTAATGTATTTATATTAAGTTGTCAATGAAATTTATTAATATAACTCTTAATCAAGATCAAGGAGTGGTTTACAGACCTTTGTTGTTTTTTCAAGAATTTCAGTCATAGGCTTTGACATTTTACCCAGTTTGGGCAGAATATCTGGTCTCTCTTTCTGAATAGTAGGAATCAGACTTTGGACAAGCTTGCCAAGATGGCCAATTGCTGCATAAGGATTCCAACAGGGAGGAAGTGGATCTTTAACCAGACTGAAGATATAATTTAAATCTTCTTCGTTATCTATTACAAATGGTAAGGCGAAATTCATAATATAGTCTTCATGTCGGTAACCTTCGATATAAGTAGCTTTCCACCATTTAATGTAATCAGATATGCCCTGGGACTTCAGACCTACTCTTTCCTCTTTTAAGGTTGTAACTATAGCATTGCCTGCTTTCCAGCCACTGATCATGGCCCCGGAATTTTCTAATTCCTGTGTAGAGCCAGTATCGCCTGCGAGAAGAATACGATCTCTGTAAGGTTCAATGATGGGGGAAAACATGTATTGAGCAGATGTATGTTGTTCCATTAGTTCTGCTTTTTTAAACCATTCAGAGAAGAAGGGATTTTCCTTCATGTAATCATTAGCAACGTCATCCAGGTTAACTCTGGGATCCAGGGTGAGAAATACCACATTTAAATCGTCATCATAAGGACGTGGAAAAATGAATAAGTAACCTGGTGCAACCGTTTTATAGGTAATGCTTGAGATTAAAATATCTAAATCTGGTGCCTTGACATTACGCATATACCAACTTTTTGAAAATAGATAGCAATAAGCTGTCCTGCTTTTATTGAATCCAAGTAATTTTGCTATTCTGGAGTTACAACCGTCAGCTACGATAACGTATAATGATTCAAATGTTTTACCACTGCCATCTACTTTTACACCTTCAGCAGTCGAAGCAATGTCATTTACGTTTATTCCCGGAAACACTTCCACTCCAGCTTCTTTCGCTTCTTCTAAAATACAGCGGAGAAGTATCTCTTTATCATAAGAGAGAGCAACGGCACCGTAATCGCCTTTTTTTCTGGTTTCCTCTGGGAGACCAAAAGGAAGCACATTGCCATTTGGCGAATAGATGTGCCAGGCATAGCTATTTTTTGTTGGACCGTCGTAATTGAAGGAGAACCCATTTTTGGGGAAAACTATTCTTTTACCATTTCTATTATAAGTAACAAGATCACCAAAATAGTAGTCATTCATGGAAACAAAGGTCTGACCACAAGTCCTCTCAAGGCGGGTCATATCCGATTTTCTTTCTAACAGAGCAACGTTGAGTCCAGCCTGGCCTGCGGCCTTGGCAGCGAGTAAGCCACAGGGACCAGCGCCAACTACAACAAGATCATACTTTTTCATTCTATCCTCCTTTAGATATCAAATAGTGATTGATATATAATCATTTTAAAAATAAGGGTATTTTTTATGAGATTTTAAAATACTTGTCAAAGTAATATTTATTTCTGTGGTCTTTTAATAGGGGTCATGTTCAATGAATTTCTCATGGAGTTGACTGTATCGTAAAGCTCATCAGGTAATGCAGCCATCTCTTCCTCAGTATAAACCTGTCTTCCAGGTGCGCAGAGTCCTTGGGGATCAAAAACTCTTCGTATCTTTCTGAAGAATGTCTGAGCATTGGGGCCTACTTCGGGATAAAATGAAACTAGTGGTTCAACGGTGCAAAAAGCCATGAGGGTATTCCCCACCTTTTCTTTAATAAGACGGGTCATTCCATATAGACCAGAGGCAGCAGCCTGTTGGATCATCTCGGGTTTAGTGGGGTCAGGATAATTATCCGTTTCGCTAAAACAGAATCGTCCTCGATCAATGGCATAGATGAAGGGAGTATCTTTGCTTCCTCCCCGATCGGTAATGTGGGTTTCTCCGATGGTATTTAAACAGTCAGTCCAAAACCGTTGATGTTGAAGAGTCATCTCAAAAGGACCAACTGGCAACCATGCATTGGCATACATCCTTCTGTTCATACGAAAGCCACAGACATGCCGGGCCCAGTCAAGGTTCCAAGGGGCAAGCACCTGTAGCACTTCAGATTTATGATGTTCAGAAAGGATTGTTCCTCCTGTCTCTTCTGCAATTTGTTGAATTATCTTTTCTTCATAGTCAATCTGCTTGGAGGAAGTTATTCCGGCTATGATTGCATAGCAATTAAATGCAGGGAAAAATCCTTCCTCCGTTCGTTTTTCAGTCATCTCCTGAGTTTGTGAACAGTAATAAGCTGAATAAACTCCCGTTGCATTGAGCCCTATAGCAACACCCGAATGGGAGATTTCATGTAATGCCTTTATTTCAGACTTCATATCAGGGAATTCGATCCAGATCAGTTTGTGATTATCAGGAGGGGGTGGACTGTCATATTTAGCCTGATGAACATCGGGAAGGGAAGGGCGGCCAGCAGGGACTTCTGGCAGTTGATTTCCACCTACCCAGGGGTGGAGTTTGACGGTAATTTCTGTGACAATTCCATTACTGCCTGCACCGCATCTCATTATTCCTATCAGATCAGGCCCTGGTCCGTACTCCCAGAAGTCGCCCGCATTAGGAAGACAGCGAGAGCCCACATCTAATATCTCACCGTCTGGCAAAACCATACGTACACTTATGAGATTTCGATTGAGTTGGCCGTATTTCAAATCGGTTTGCCAGAGTCCGGCAAAGGAGAACTGTGAAGAAAGTTTACAGAGAGATGTAGCTAAAGGGGCACCACCATTCCATAATCCTTTTTTCATGGATTCAGCCTGCAGTTGGGCATAATCTACATAAGCCTGCAGGGTGGCAGCCATATTCTCTTCATCAATGTTGAGCACCTTATTCATTCTTGACATGTGTATACAAAGTGTAGGTGCTGGGGTGGTGACGCTGCAGAAAACCTGGCCATTGGTGAAGGGGAGAAATGGTATTTTATACTGATTACAGATTTTAACAATTGCCTGTACTTCTTCTGTATTTAAGGGGAGAATGACACAGGCAGGTATGGCAAAGGGGTCCTTTGCGTATTTTCTCAGAAAACTTTGACCATCAATAGAAAACTTGCTGTATGTTTCTATAACTGATCGCTGTTGAGAAATCCAGCGTTCTCCCACCACTGATTTTAAAGCTTCAAAAACTTCTGGATCTAACTTATTTGGAATAACTTTATTGCTTTTCTTTTTATCCAT
>CAZOKO010000107.1:0-8192 GCA_964580455.1 uncultured Thermodesulfobacteriota bacterium
CTACTCTTTTTGCTTAATCTGTTGCGTAAAATATGTTAAGTTGCGGAACTGCTGGGGGTGCAATCTTTCACTTGATTATTGCTCGGAAATCTCTTATAATTTACCTCCTAGCCCCCCTTTCCCAAAGGGGGTAAGATGTGTGTCCTTTTCCAAAAAAGGGGAGGGATTTAGAAAATTGATGATGATTAACTATGGATAATAAGATATTAGGCGCAAGAAATAAGCAGATCCTAACCACTCTGATTAATGAGTATATCTTAACAGCAGAGCCGGTAGGGTCACGCAGAATTGCCAAGAAGTATAACATCAATTTGAGTTCTGCTACTATCAGAAATGTTATGTCTGATCTGGAAGAGATGGGATTGCTCCATCAGCCTCACACTTCTGCCGGAAGGATTCCGACTGAAAAGGCACTACGTTTCTATGTGAATAGTATCTTAAAAGTGAAAAGATTGAACCCCCATGAAAGGGATCGAATCAGAAGAAAATACAAGTTCTCTGAGCTGGAAGAATCTGATATTATCAAGCAGACCACAGAAGTGCTTTCAGTCCTCTCCCACCACATGAGCATTGTTTCAGCGCCCAAGATCATCGGCACCACTCTCAAACACATTGAATTTATTAAGGTTGGCAAAAATCGCATTCTGGTAATTTTCGTTTCTCAATCAGGTTTTGTTCAGAACAGAATCATAGAAGACAATGACGATGTTTCTCAGGATGAACTGGATAAGTATACTAACTACCTTAATGAAATTCTTGTAGGCATCAGTCTGGAAAAAGTGAGGGAAAAAATTGAAGCAGAGATGAAAAAAGAAAAAATAATCTATGATCAACTGCTGTCAAAGGCGCTGCAGATGAGCAAAAAGGCTCTGGGCAAGGAGCTTAAAACTGAGCTTTACATGGAAGGACAGATAAATCTCCTGGAATGTCCGGAGTTTTCTGAAGTTGAAAAATTGAAAACGCTTTTACATGCTTTAGAGGAGAAGAATCTTCTTTTAAATCTTCTGGATAAAACCAGGGACGCAGAAGGGGTACAGATCTTTATCGGCTCGGAGGCCCAACTCTCAGATATGCAAACCTTAAGCATCATTACCTCCCCATATCGTTATGGTAAAAATGTAGTTGGAGCCTTAGGGATAATTGGTCCTACCAGGATGGACTATCTTAACCTTATTCCCATCGTCGAATACTCCGCCCAGCTGGTTACCGAGTTTCTAAACGTCAAATTTGACTAGGTATATTAAGGAGTTACTTATGGAAGAAGAGAAAAAGGATTTTGAAGTTGATATATCAGTAGAAGGTAAGGGGAAAAGTTCCGCCAGTACAGCAGAGGAAGAAATCAAAGAAGCCAACAGCAAGGCTAAAAAGGGGAAAGTTCAGGTGTTGAAGGAGAGCTTGGAAGAAAAGGAAGAAGAACTGAAAACTCTCTATGATAAATTACTGCGCACTCAGGCAGAGTTTGAAAACTATAAAAAGAGAATGGCAAAAGAGAAAAGCGATTTAATCAAATATGCCAATGAAGAGATGGTAAAGGAGATACTTCATACTGTGGATAACCTTGAGAGAGCTACACAACATGCAAAGGAGTCAAACCAGTCGGAAAACATCACAGAGGGAGTTGATATCATTTTAAAACAGCTTTTAAAAAGTCTCGAGAGGTTCGGTGTGAGCGGTTTTAGTTCCGCAGGCGAAACTTTTAATCCTAATAAGCACGAGGCTGTAATCCAGATGGAAAGTGCAGAACATGAACCAAACACCATTATAGCAGAATCGCAGAAAGGCTACTTCCTGCACGAACGGCTGCTTCGACCTGCTCTGGTTACAGTTGCCAAAGCTCCACAGGTTGAAACAGATGAGTAAATTGCCCTCCATCTTCCTCCCCCACTTGAAAAAGGGACTAACTTCTTCCCCCCTTTGAAAAGGGGGGATTTTAAAGGACAGATTATTACCATTGGCCAGGAAAAACTATTATGAAATATTAGGGGTTTCCTTAAAAGCCACTCAGCAGGAGATAAAAAAGTCTTATCGCCGACTGGCATTAAAACATCACCCCGACCGCAACCCCAAAGATAAAAAATCAGAGGGCAAATTCAGAGAGATTACAGAAGCCTACGAAGTATTGAGCTGTACACAAAAAAGGGCTGAGTATGATGAAAGTTATGCTCCTTCCTTAAGCGCCACAAGTTTCAGACGCCGCCACAGTAATGAAAATCAATTCTCCTGGGGTGAGCCTTCAAATGAACTAATCAGAGATATTTTCAGAGACATTCTTGGTTATTCCTTTAAAAATAGAGTAAAGGCGGAGAAAGGAGAAGACCTGAGGTATCATCTCACTGTCCCTTTTGAAACAGCTGCCCTGGGGAAAGAGACTGAAATAGAGGTTCCCTACTTTAAGCTCTGCCCTGCCTGCCGTGGTTCAAAAATGAAGCCGGGAACCGGTTTTAAGCAGTGTCCCCTGTGCAAGGGAAAAGGGAAGTTAAAAAGGAAGCGGGGGAGACTCTCCTATGAGAGCATATGTAAAAAATGCAAGGGAGAAAAAAAGATTATCGCTCAGCCCTGTGCACAGTGCAAGGGAAAAGGAAAGATAAGGCTAACCCGATCTATCACCTTTGAAATACCACCTGGTGTAAAAATGGGAACACGGCTAAGGATTTCTGGCAAAGGCAACCCCAGCACTAATGGTGGTCCACCCGGTGACCTCTACATTGTGATAAACATCAGTCCCCACCCCTTCCTCGAGAGGAAAGGAAACGACATCACCTACCATTTATCCATCAGCTTCCCTCAGGCCAGCCTCGGGGCTAAAATAGAAATTCCTACACTGGAGGGGAAAACCATGATGAAAATACCTCCAGGAACTCAATCAGGTGAAGTCTTAAGGTTAAAACGTAAAGGCATCCCTTTTGTGAAAGGAACAAGGCGGGGAGATCAGCAGATAATAGTAGAGGTAAAAACACCCTCAAAACTAACAGCCAAACAAAAAAAACTCCTCAGACAATTTGCCCAGATAAGTTAAACATCTCTGAGTTTCTATAGCCTGATGGAATTTAAGAGACTTATCAAGCTAGAATTTTAAGCGAAGTCCTTCCTACAGTATTATTTCTCCTCTTCTGCCTCCTCTTCTTCCTCCTTTTTCTTCCCAAAAAATTTGGCCACCAGAATGCTGATTTCATACAGGACAAGAAGAGGGAGTGCCATCAGGATCTGACTGACGACATCCGGAGGGGTAAGAACAGCAGCAAGTGCAAAAATAACCAGGATAGCAAATTTCCTTTTGCTGCGAAGCATTTTGTCATTTACGAGGCCTATTTTGGCAAGAAACAGAATAAATAGAGGAAGCTCAAAAACAACGCCAAAGGCAATCAGCAGCTTGCAGGAAAAGGTGAGGTATTCTTTGACAGATGGCATAGCTTTTATAAGGTCAGAGCTATACCCCATAAAAAATTTGAAGGCAATGGGAAAAACAACAAAGTAACCAAATGAAACCCCTATTGCAAAAAATACGGTAGAAAAGATAACAAAGGGATATGCATATTTCTTTTCGCTATCATAGAGACCAGGTGCAGTAAAGCCCCATATCTCCCATAGGATTACGGGGATTGCCAGGATTATGCCGCCAAAAAGTGACAGCTTTAGATAGACAAAGAAGGCCTCTGGCAGCCCCGTAAAAATGAGCATGCTATCGGGAGGAAGTTCCGCTTTTAATGGTTTTACCAGAATATCAAAGATCTGCTCAGCAAAACAATACGAGCCCAAAAATCCTGCAGCGACAGCAACAATACATATAATAATTCTCTTTCTCAGCTCATCCAGATGACTTGCAAAGGGTGTTTTTTCATCCGCCATTTAAGCTTTCAATCCTTCTTCTCTTTTTCAGCTTTCTCTACTTTAACAGGCTCTTCTGTTTTAGCAGGCTCTTTGTTCTCTTTCGTCTTAAAGTCTTTAGACAGTTTATCTTTACTGAACTCTCGCATCAGCTTCTCTTTTTCTTCCCTCACACCATTGATATCAAGGTTTTCCTTTAAATCATCCGCAGCCCTTCGAAACTCCCCTATCGCCCTTCCCAGCGCCTTAGCCAAATCAGGCAATTTCTTGGGACCAATGACTATCAAAGCTACTACTAAAATTATAATAATCTCCTGCATACCAATACCAAGCATACAACCACTCCTTAAGTCAATGTAGTTTACCTAAAAACTATAATCTTTTGCACTAACTGTCAACACTATTTTACCCCTATTCCCTTGACAAAGCTACCAAATGGAGATAATTATTGAGTCACTGAAGATAAAAAGGGAACCAGATGGAATCCAGAACAGCCATAGTCAGAGATGAAATCTATCTTCAACACTTAACCGGTGACGATCACCCTGAGAGCCACTACCGCCTGGAAGCTGTTTATGGAATGTTAGATGATGAAGACATGCGAGGGAAGTTCAGGGTACTATCACCACGTCCTGCCACCCGTGAAGAGCTTCAGTTTAACCACTCTTTAAACTACATTGATCAGGTCGCCTCAACCGCCGGATGTTCCCACACCAGGTTAGACCCGGACACTACCGCCTCGCCAAAATCCTGGGAGGCAGCTCAGATGGCTGCGGGAGGAGTCCTGGTAGCTGTTGACAGGGTGATGGAGGGTAAGATTCAAAATGCATTTGCCCTGGTAAGGCCACCGGGACATCATGCTGAAAATAACAGGGGAATGGGTTTCTGCCTTTTCAATAATATTGCCATCGCTGCGCACTACGCCCGTCAGAAATATCTTTTAGAGCGTATCCTCATTATTGACTGGGATTTACATCACGGTAACGGAACCCAGAATGCATTCTACGAAGATCCCCGGGTGCTATACTTTTCCACCCACCAGTACCCCTACTATCCAGGGAGTGGAAGCGTTGATGAGGATGGGAAGGGAGAGGGTAAGGGGTTTACCATCAACGTCCCTCTGCCCGGAGGGCAGGGAGATCAGGACTTTGCGGCAATCTGTCAGGAAATCTTAAACCCAGTTGCCTCTCAATTCAAACCTCAGCTCATACTTGTTTCAGCCGGTTATGATATCTATTTTCAGGATCCACTGGGTGCTATGGATGTCACTCCAGAGGGATTTGCCACCCTCACCTCTTTGATTATGGATATGGCACAGTCATCCTGCCAGGGGAAAGTAGTAATTACACTGGAAGGGGGGTATCACTTAGGTGGTTTGAGGGACTCTGTAAAGGCTACGCTAAAGGAGCTCAGGGGAGATTCTATACTTAAGGGTTCTAAAAAGGATGGTAAGAAATTAAGCAGCACGGAAAATATTATTGCGCAGGTTAAAGAGATACATAAAGCTTCCTGGTCTTTTTTTTAAATCATCGTTTCCTTTTTTCGTTTCCTTTTCTAAAGCCCTCTCCTCCATCCCGACCGTCAATCACTAAATTATCCAACATATCCCATGCTTTTTCTCTTTTTCCCCTTTCGCTCTCCTCTTCATAATCTCCCCGATCCTTAATCTCTCCTGTCGAATAGACAGTGGCACTACTGCCGTCAGGTTCTTTGACCTTTCTAACCCCTATATTTTTGTAAGGATCAGATAACTTTTCGCTCATCATCTTATGCTGGATCATCAGCTGAATAGTTTCATCGCTCACTCCTGCCTTTTTCAATTTTATTACCTCATCTACCGTGAGAGAAAAGGAAACACATGGCAGAAAGAAAATCATGGTTACTATAAATAAACTTGCTCTATATCTTTTCATCATTGATTTTATCCTCCACCATACATAATTGGCAAAATGTATTTTTACTACTCAAATCATCGTAATTTATGAGATTGCTTCACTGCGTTCGCAATGACTGTTCGGTTCTTCTTACCATGCTTCCTGATCCCTAACTTTAATTGCGAACTGAGGGAAAGATTTTACTAAAGGATTCCCAATAATTGTTTTCAAAGCAGTCATCAACTATGTTATCAACCATGTTTTCAACTACCGCATAGAGAACAGAAGTAGTGCTGGGGGTAGGTTCACCAGCCTTAAGATCCAGGATCAAAAATGTTTTTCCAGGCTTGCCACTTCCGTATCCCGTTGCGAAGTACATGGTTTCTCCTGTTTCTACCTCAATCAATCTCACAGTCACCGTAACACTATTACTGCTAATATAGCCAACGAGATATCGGTCAATACTCCCGATTATAACATAATCGCTCTTAAGCCTTCTTCCCTCTTCAACCGCCCGCTCTGTTCTTACATTCCAGCCCCCCCCTTTTTCATACCAGTCAGTCCCCTGAAAAAATAAAACCTCTTTTAGCTCTTCCCTCTCAAGAAACTTTTGAAAAAATAATTTAGCTGTGTACATCCCGATCTCAGGATAATAATAAGGAGATTCAAAAGGGAGAACGGCAAATTTGGAAGGGGTTTCCTGCGCTGGAATCTCCTCCTTCACATACACTGTAGGCTCTGGAATATGTAAAAAGGCCGGAGTACATCCCCAAAGGTTGAAGAATAAAGCGAAGATCAGAATAATGAATCTATATTTTTTCATTAACCTTCTGCCTCTTTTGGAATCTTTTTAGTTCTCAACAGTTCTCTTTGTCTTTTAAATAGATAATGAACAATGCTGTCCTGATCCTCTTCCTTGATATGGGTGTACTGAACACCCACTCTGTAGCCACCTTCAGGCAATGGCTTTATTCTGATAACCCTGCCCCAGACCTTTATGATGACTGTAGGAAAAGTAGGCATCAGAATCTCCATCTCTAAAAAATCCCCTTTCTTAACTTCTTCCTTCATCGTAAACCCGATACCACTTTCACTAAGATTAGCCTCTGTGGGATGTTGGGTAAAAACACAGGTTTCTTCCTCACGAGATAACATGGAAAGCACGAGAGAAAGTTTTGTATTAATATCTGTCAAAGATTTGATAACAAAAGGATCTACATTTTCTGATACCTTCTCCTTATCCTTTTCTTCCATGAAAGGCTTCAGGGTAAAGGATTGAGAAACCGATTCCTCTTCATCAATAAAGCTTTTCTTCTCAATTTCCTCGTATTCCTGTTGGGTTAATTTCTTATACTGCAGCATGATTGTAACATCCATACGCAGATGAGCCCTTATATATTTTTCATCCCCCATAGAGTCTCCTCTTTTTACTGAAAAACCTTCATGACCCTTCGTGGGTGCATCTCTTTATGCAGTACCCAAAACTTCTACGGAATCTCCACCATTTTCTTTAGACAGATATAGCACCCTGTCAGCCTGGCTAATTAATTCATCTTCGCTGTTCATACTTTCTGAAATATCCGCTATACCCATACTCAAAGTAATATTACGGTGTGGTCCTCCAGTACTGATAGGGCAGTTCTTAACCGTCTTTTTCAATCTCTCAGCTAAAACAACAGCTTCCTCGGCCTTTGTCTCAGGCAGTATAACAGCAAATTCATCACCTCCATATCTGGCAAGAAAATCTATTTCCCGAATAGCCCTCTGCAGGTTGGTAGCCAGCGACCTTAGCACATTGTCCCCTTCCTGATGTCCAAATTTATCATTGATCTTTTTAAAACCGTCGATATCAAGCATAATTAAGGAAAGCGGTTTTCCATATCTTTTAGATATTCTAAGTTCTTTATCTAAAGCCTTTTGAAAAGCACGGCGGTTATAAATGCCTGTCAGTTCGTCAGTAATAGCTAACTCCTGAACTCTCTGATGCTCCGTTGCATTTTTAAGTGCAAGCGCTACCTGATTGGCCATAGTAGAAACTAACCTGAGGTGGTTTTTACTGAGTTCCTGAATACCAATTAAACCCATAACGCCTAATACTTTGTCAGCAACATTAAGAGGGATATAGATACTTTTATCTGTGGTGATTAAAGACGCTTTATTATTTTTTCCATTGCGTGTCTTTCTTTTTATCACTTCAATGTGGATACCATTGTCGGGCAGTTTCTCCCCTGAATAACTGGAGTACTCCCTGATGGAATCACTTTTAAGCTTTTCAATTATATTACTGCCGGGAGAAAAAGAAGGAGCATGGATTTTCAAAAAGGCATCTTCCCCTAAGAAATAAAAGAAGGTCACTATATCATGTTCAACCAGCCCACTTAATTTAATATGATTACTGTGAATGACTTTATCGAGCATCTTGTGGGCATCAAGAGTAGAATTGAGGTTCCCCTAAATTAGTGGACACATCGAAAGGTTAGGGTTATAAACCTG
>CAZOKO010000108.1:0-8087 GCA_964580455.1 uncultured Thermodesulfobacteriota bacterium
TTCGTGGTTATATTTCTTTTGGTTGCGGCTTTGCTGCGCTGTGTACTCTGTGGTTTAGTTTTGACAATACGGAAAAGATACAAGGAGAAAAAAAAACATGAAAGAGGTTTTGGTTAAATTTATTAAAAATTATCAGCAGGAGGCGAAAACCGGCCAACATACAATCATCATAGACGAAGCAAAAGACGTGGGAGGAGATGGGAAAGGACCTGACCCCTACGATTTACTCTTGACTGCTTTGGGTGGATGCACTTCAATGACCCTGATGATGTATGCCCAGCGAAAGGGATGGCCCCTGGAGGGGGTACAGGTAAAGTTGAATCATGAAAAGATTCATGCCACCGATTGTGATGAGTGTGAAACACAAGAAGGAAAACTTGACCAGATTACTAAAACGATCTTCCTGCGTGGGGATCTCACCCGAGAGCAAAGAGAAAGACTGCTTGAGATTTCAGAACGCTGCCCTGTAAATATAACCTTAACTACTGAATGCCACGTTATAAGCAAGTTAGGATAAGGAATTTTATGCCACTAATCAGCTATCGAGAAGCCTTAAATGACGCTATGCGAGAAGAGATGCAAAGGGATTCAAACGTCTTCATTCTAGGTGAAGACGTTGGTTTTTTCGGAGGAGCTTTCAAGATTACAGAGGGTTTATTCGCAGAATTTGGTGAAAAGCGCGTTATCGATACCCCAATTGCTGAAGGGTTAATTGTTGGAGCTGCCATAGGAGCAGCCATGACGGGATTACGCCCTATCGCAGAGCTTATGACAGTAAACTTTGCACTCCTGGCAATGGATCAGATCGTCAACCATGCAGCAAAAATCCGGTACATGTTCGGTGGCAAAGCCAGGGTGCCTCTTGTAGTGAGAGCTCCTGGAGGCGGTGGCAAACAGTTAGGTGCTCAACACTCTCAAAGCCTGGAATCCTACTTTCTCCATTGTCCGGGTTTGAAGTTGGTTATGCCTTCAACACCCAAAGATGCAAAGGGATTACTAAAAGAATCTATCAGAGATAATGGCCCTGTTATCTTCTTAGAACATGAACATCTCTATAACACAAAAGGTGAAGTCCCATCAGAAGATTACACTACCCCTCTAGGCAAGGCAGATATTAAAAGGAATGGGCGTGACCTCACAATTGTTGCTTACTCAAACATGCTATTGACCGCTCTGGAAGCAGCAAACCAGTTAGAAAAAGAAGGTATCAGTGTAGAAATTGTTGACCCTAGAACTATAAATCCCTTAGACATACACACCATTATTGCCTCGGTAAAAAAAACCAACCGTGTCATTATTGTCGAGGAAGACTGGAAAACGGGAGGAGTAGGAGCTGAAATTGCAACGCAGATCTATGAAAATGCCTTTACTTCTCTCGACGCCCCAATCATAAGAGTTGCCGGGAAGGATACACCAATGCCTTACGCCAAGAATCTTGAACGTGCTGCCATTCCCCAGGCAGAAGACATTATACAAGCTTCCATCAACCTCCTCTAAAAAGGAGCTATTCCAATGCCTGAAGAAATCACCATGCCCAAATTAAGTGACACTATGGAAGAAGGTACCCTTCTCAAATGGTTTAAAAATGAGGGGGACTATGTCCAGAAGGGAGAAGCCCTTTTCGAAGTAGAAACAGATAAAGCAGTAATGGAAGTAGAATCATTTGTCTCCGGAGTCCTCTCACATATCCTTGTTCAGGAAGGAGAGAAAGCTCCCGTGGGAACCCCTATTGCTATTATAGGTGAAGAACTGAATAAAGTCGTTCCTCAAGAAGAACCTTTTATAAAAACGGTTAAAAAAGGAGAAGAAACTAAGAAGAAAACGGTGCAAGAAATAAAAACAGCTCCCAAGCTAAAAGTGGTTCCTGCAACATCTACTGCTGCCTCCCCTGCTGCCAGAAGCTTTGCTCAACAAAGAGGAATAGATCTCACCCAGGTTGAAGGCACTGGTGATGGTGGTATGATTACACTTAAAGACGTAAGAGATTTTAGAGAACACAAGGCAGTCAAGGAAGGTGCTCTACCCCTTGCTCAAAGAGAGGTGCTTCCAACTGAAGAGATCACAGACCTTTCCAAGATGAGGAAGGCTATTGCAGCAACAGTAAGCTATAGCAAACAACACATTCCCCATTTTTATGTAAGCTATGAAATTGATATGACTAAAGTCATCAACCAACTTGAAGAGCTAAAACAGAAAACAGAAAGAAAAGAAAAGATAACCATAAATGATGTCATCATCAAAGCGGTATCTACAACTCTTAAAAACTATCCTTATCTCAATGCAATCTATCCTGAACAAGGTTTAATTCTAAAAAAAGAGATCAATATAGGTATCGTTTTCGGTCTGCCAGAAGGATTAATCATTCCCATTCTTAAGGGTTGTGATAAATTAACTCTTGAAGAAATCTCCAGGGGAGTGAGAAATTTGAGAGAAAAAGTAGAATCAGGAAAATTCTCTCCAGACAACTTCACCGATGGAACCTTTACCATCAGTAATCTGGGGATGCTGGGGGTAACTGACTTTGCCGCCATCATTTATCCACCACAAACCGCCATCCTGGCAGTAAGTGCTATTAAGGATACTCCTGCAGTAAGAGATGGAAATATCGTTCCCACTAAATTAACGAAAGTAACACTTTCCATGGATCATCGCGTGGTTGATGGAATCAACGCAGCCAATTTCTTGAGAGATATAAAAAAGTTTCTAGAATCTGAAGATCTTGAGGTAATGGAAAAACCCTGCTGTACTGTTGAGGATGACTAGCCGTTTATTATAGTCCGAAAAATTAAGCATTTGAGTCAATTTATTTTAAAGATACACTTACGCAAAGTGATGCTGGATACTGGATACTAGATAAAAAAGTCACTCGTTATTCGGTTGCGCTGCTCACCTAATTATCCGACAACTGCCAACTAAAAAAATAATAATCATAGAGAAATACCCATGCTCGTAAAAGAGGTGATGAGCAAAAAGTTTATCACCGTTAAACCATCTCTCAATTTGATCGAACTTTTAAAGCTATTTAAAACTTACCATTTCCACAGATTCCCTGTGGTTGATAAGGAAAATCACATCCTGGGCACGGTCAGTATTGAAAGTGTAATGGAAATTTTCAAACTACACAGTAAACGTCTTACCCGTATGTTGAGAGGAAGTCCTTCACTCAAAATAGAAGAGGAAGAAATGGATATCTTGGATGCTGAAATCACCCCGGAATGGATAGAAAAGTCATCAGTTTCTGACCTCATGGAAAGCAACGTCATTACCATCGAAGAGAATAAAACCATCTCAGAGGCTCGCTCCTTAATGAAGCTACATAATAGACAGGGACTGCCTGTAGTTAAAGATGGAACATTGGTAGGAATCATTACACTCTTTGATATCATATACGCATTATTCCGAGAAAAAGGGATTATCGAGTGAACACCATCCTTAATCTGGGGTTTATACTCCTCCTTGGTTTACTGGCTGAAAGATTAATTCAGAGGATAAAATTACCCACGGTGACTGCCTTTATCATTGTGGGTATTTTTATTGGGCCTTCCCTTCTCAATCTGATAAATCACCAAATTATAAAATCATCCGCTCTTATATCTAATATTGCATTGGGCATCATTGCATTTAGTTTGGGAGAAAGTTTTTTATTCAATTCCTTTAGAAAAATTGGCAGACATGTCATCTACATTTCTCTTATAGCTGCCCTTCTACCATGCATTTTAGTAACAACAGGTTTATACTTTTTACTCGAACAGCCTTTATATGTCGCCATCCTCTTTGGAGCCATATCATCAGCTACTGCACCTGCTGCTACCCTGATGGTAATAAGGGAATACAAAGCAAGAGGAAGCTTAACTAATACACTGCTTGGTGTAGTGGCAATAGATGATGCCTGGTGCCTTATTATTTTTGCTCTATCCTTCGCCTTTTCTAAAGATATGATACAGGGTGAAGCTAATCATTCATGGTTTAAGGTGATCTATCCTTTTATCAAAGAAATTATTTTTGTTATTATTCTTGGCAGTTTAACTGCTTTTACTTGTAATTTTATCTCCCGATACATTAAACTAAAATCAGACCTTTTAATTTACATCCTCGGTTTCCTTTTACTCAACACTGGTTTTGCCCTTTATTTCCACATTTCTCTACTCCTCACCAATATTATTTTTGGAGCAGTGCTGGTTAACATTAGCACAACCTCCTTTAAGTTCTTTGACCTCATAAAGAGTGTCGATGCACCACTTTATCTGGTGTTTTTCATCCTGGCTGGAGCTAATCTTGAAATTGGTCTTCTTCAAGGAGTATGGATTTTTGGACTTGCATTTATTACTCTAAGATCTTCAGGAAAGATTTTAGGAGCTTACCTGGGAGGATATCTCTCTAAGGCAGAGCATAAGATAAGAAAATACCTTGGCTGGGGTCTACTACCCCAAGCAGGTGTAGCCATAGGCCTTGCACTCATTGTTAAAGAAGAATTTCCTCAAGTAGGAAACATCCTGTTTCCCACCATCATTGCCACAACTGTATTTTATGAAATTGCTGGGCCTATCTTTACCAAATACGCCTTAGTTGCCTCTAAAGAAGCACAATAAATAGTCAGGACATCACCCAGCAAAAAAAGCCCCTCATAATTCCTGAGGGGCTAATATCATATTTGAATATCTTCATAAGTATTTGAAATTCGGGCAGAGCTATTTTATCCAAATAAATCCCTTAAATTCTTTCTTCTGTAATGGGTAGAATGTCGATGAAGCTTTGTATACATACTCAAATTTTCCCTTTTCCGTAAAGCAAAGGCTGGCAGTACCACCAAAAGGAATTTTTGCTGATTCATAAGCCCCATCTTTACCAATAAAAAAGTTCACAGGAGAACCGCAGGCAAGTGTAACCTTTTTATCAAGAAAAAGTATCTCCACAGGTTGCCTTGAGTGGTTCACCCATATCACCGTAGTACCAGGCTTGGATGTAAGAGTAGAAGGTTGTAAACCTTCGCGAGCAGTGACGGAAATAATTTTATTGACTACCTTTATCTCTTCTGTTTTTTCCTCAGCAGCAAAGGTAAGTCCTGTCAGACAGAAAATACTTACTAAAATAGTGCCTGTAGCAATTAACCATTCTCTTTTCATAACCAACCCCCTCATTTTTCAGATAGATAATGTTATTAGATTTATTCAAAACCTTTTATAATATTCTTATATACTCTATAACCACCTCCTTTCGGCACTTATCATATCACAGCACAACAATTTGCATTCTCACAGGGTTTTTTGTTAAACTATCAATTGCCAAAAAAGCATAGTATACTTTATATAAAGAATATAATATTATCAAGAAATAATTACCAACTCTAGATATTTTCCATTATTGAAAGACAAACGTCTCAGGAGGAATAATCACATGTCTGAATTACGACAAAATCTAGCAACTAAGGAGTGGGTAGTTATCTCATCCGAAAGGGCAAAGAAGCCGAACGCTGTTCTTAATAAAATTAATCACTGAAAGGGCAAATATGTGCATCACTGGCCCAGGTAAAAATGAGTAGCTTTTCAAGAAAAAGTTTGCAATAATGTGAAATACTGTAGACAGGTACTTTCTCTTAAACATTAGGAAATCTGTAACGTAAAATGATAATTATGAACAAAAAAAACACTTTGCTTTATTTGCCTTTTATTATTGTCTTTTCCATTACATCTAACCTTTTCAGTTCACCTCCTCAACAAGAAGCAAAGCAACAGCATTCAGTAGTAGCTTGTGATTTTTCACTCGATTCCTTAGATGGTGATAAAATTTGTCTGAAGGATTATCAAGCACAGAAAAGGACTGTTCATCTCTTTTTCTGGTCAACCTGGTGCCCTCACTGCCTCTTAGAAATGCCTGATTTAAAGAAACTCTATCAAGCTATAGGAAACAAACCTTATGAGATTTTGGCCATTAATGTTTGCTTGAATGAATCTATAAAAAGAATTAAAAAATTTAAAAAGCAATACCAGATTCCATGCAAAATTCTTTTAGATGAAAAAGGGGAAGTGTCAAAAAGCTTTGGGGTTGTAGGAATTCCCTGCCATATTATAATCGACAAGGAAGGTGTTATAATAAATCGGTTTTGCGAACTACCTAAAGATCCAACAAAATATCTCAAGCAGTTTTCCCCCCATTAGGAATCATTTCAAACCCAAGTTTGACCTATTCCAACATCATTAGCAGCACCTCCATCACCAATACTGATATACAGAAAGCCATCCTGGCCAAAAGCGAGTTGTCCTCCGTTGTGGTTAGACTGTGGCTTGACCACCTCCAAAAGGATGATCTCACTTCCAGGATCAGCCTTGTTTGGATCATCTTTTGAAACAAGAAACTCCGAGACGTGTACCAGCGAATTAAAGTCCTGAGGATCCTCAGCCCCTAGAGGTGCATTATAAAAAACAAAAAATCGTCCGTTGTTCACAAAATCGGGATGGAATACCATACTCAGCAGGCCTCGCTCATCATATGAGGATTGTAGTGCAACCAAACGCTCCGTAATATCAAGAAATGGCGTGTCTACAAGATTTCCATTGGCATCAATTAATCGAATTATGCCGACCTGATCGACGATAAAGATCCGTCCTGAATCGTCGTCAGGAATGGCCATACCAACCGGAGAGTTAAAACCTGCCGCAATAAGTGACAAGCCGAGCGTTAGTGCTTGAGGTGAAAACGGCGTGGGACAGCCTGATAAAAGAATAGAGAAGCTTAGTAAACCCAGAACGATCACGATGAGACTCGTTGATTGAATGCTAGTTTTTCTTTCTCGCCTCGTAAACCCCTGTCGAGAACATCTGTTCAAATACTTTCCTTTAACACATCGTTTGGTCTGTTTGATTTCCATGATACCTCCTTTATTTAATGTTTTTATTTACGTTATAAATATTAGGAATCTTGACATGTTAATAACAAAGTGTAGGTATATCTTCTTCTTGTTAAAAAATAACATGCTTTGCTAAACAATTCAAACTCAACTGAAATATTCTTAGTGTCTCTACTTTATTGAAAAAACTGGGGTCCAGTCTACGTTTGACTCTTGCATCACATTTTGCTAGTATATACATATCTCCAGACCATTGAGAATATAATGTCTAATGCCGCCTGGTAGCATGTGATAAGCCTGGCAGACGGGCCGTAAGCATTTTTTTAGACAAAAAAGATTACAATACCTTCCTTGATCTTCTTATAAAATTAGGCGAGATGATTAACATGTATAGTTCGGCAAGCAGTGCTATAGAAGGGGTGAAAGTCCAGATATCAAAAGACAGACGACTCAGAAAACGTGTTGATAAATCAGGTGAATTCCAATCAAGAGTCACATGTAGACTTTATTCCTATTCCCTATTCCTATTAAATGTTATGTGGAAGGAAGGAAAATGAGTCCAACAATATTCAAAGAAAAAGGTTATAGATTTTTCTTCTTTTCGAGAGAAGAAACAAGAATGCATGTGCACATATCCTCTCATGAGGGTGAGGCAAAATACTGGCTTGAGCCACAAATCGAACTGGCTAAAAATATTAAATTATCTCGTCAGCATCTAAAGCAAATTGAATCATTAATTGAGGAGCATTATGATGAGCTCATTAGCGCATGGCACGAACATTTCGGAAGTTGAGGTAACTCATATTTCGAGTTACGGGGTATGGTTGTTAGCCCACGGGAAAGAACTTTTTATGTCATATGACGATTTCCCATGGTTTAAGGACCAGCCAGTCAAGGTAATTATAAATGTACATGAAAAAGGATCAGGACATTTTTATTGGCCGGATATTGATGTAGACTTGGGAGTTGATTCAATTGAACATCCGGAAAGATTTCCCCTGAAGTCAAAGTAGCGCATAACAAATCACTCCACTGGACGGCTTTACTCTCCTTGATCTTCTTATAAAATCAGGCGAGATGATTAATAGGTACAATTAGGCAAGCAGTGCTATAGAAGAGGGGTGAAAGTCCAGATATCAAAAGACAGACGACTTAGAAAACGTGTTAAAAAATTAGTTTGATTCCAATTAAGAGTTCACGGTAGGAATGCCGATTACTCGGCACCCCCCGTACAGTTCCCAGC
>CAZOKO010000109.1:0-8074 GCA_964580455.1 uncultured Thermodesulfobacteriota bacterium
ATTGGTTTTGAAGGAAGTTTTATAGAAATTATTTTAAGTTGCGGAACTGCTGCTTGCCATTACAATCTGTTTTACTCTTTAGCTCAAAGATGTTAATTTATTACTCACAATCTTTGGTAACCACGTGCCAAACCTTAACAAGGAGTGTTGCGAGATATTCAATGACGGATACATTACGAATACTATGCATTGGGAACTCTCACACTGCCGGGTTTCCTGATTATGATCCCCTGATGGGAGGAGATCCTGAATCATCATATCAATTATGGCTTAAAAAAGGGTTGATAGAAATCCAGCCGGGAAAAGAGTACCACATCATTAACGAGGGCACCTGTGGGGATACATCTCGAGGGATTGTGTCAAGGTTTTTACATACTCTGAAAATCACGCACTATGACCTGGTAATACTGGCAGGAGGCACAAATGACCTTGGTATGATAGGTGAGAAACAGGTTTTTAAAAATCTCCAAGAAGGTTATGAGGCGTGCAGAGAACGTGAAACCCCGCTCATTGCACCAAGTATTCCGCCCATAAGTCTTAATGAATACGCTTCTAGAGTTATAAACGCTAATCATGCTATTAAAGCATATACCGCTAAATTCCCAGACGTGTTTTTTGCCGACTGGTTTGGTACACTGAAGGATGAGCAGGGATTTTTAGAAGACAGTTGTAATTCGGGAGATGGTATTCACCTGTCGGTTGAAGGATATAAAAAGATTGGGCTGCTTTTAGTTCCTATCGTTAATGAAGCACTGTCCTTAAAGTGATCATCCTCTCATTTTTCTACGGCTGTAAATGAATATTCCGATGCTTAAAATCAGGAGAGGTTGAATGACAACTGAAAACCAGAATACAACTTTTTTCTGGTTCTCCGTTAAAAACAGTGGCGAAAAGGGGTGGGCTTGATCTTGCTTATGTCGTATGGAGATAAGCTCCTCTGCCTCTGCCAGCCAGTTAACAATATTAAGAAAAAAGTCTTTATTGCCCAAAATAGTAATATAGAGATTCCTGGCAAAATCAGAATCTCCGCAGACCACAATCTGTCCTTTTGGAGCTTCTTTCTCCTTTTTTCCTTCTTCCTCAACTGCTTTTTCCTCAGCCTTCACCTCGTCGATACCAGAAACCTCAGCAATCGCTACTACAGAAACGGGTCCTCTCTTATCTTCCCACTCCTGAAAGTAAACCTCCCCCTGCTTAATACTCTCTCTGTTAGTTTCTGCCCAGCTTCCAGGAGTTGTTCTGGCCAATGGATTGGCAACTACCTTGTCAGACTGTGGTGGGTCTATAAGTTCCACAGAACGGACAAGGGGAAATACAGTGGCTACATCAAAACCCTGTGTAATAGGATGCTGTTTGTAGTAAGGAACGACAGGAGAAAAGATATCTCCAGCAAATAATTTACTCTCCTTATCAACAACCATATTTTCACCCACAAGGATATTATAGTCTTTAAGGTAATTCACAAGCTCTGGAACAGTATAAGGATCAATCATAAATAATACCTTGCCACCACTTAAAATATAATCAGAAATGGCCTGAAGCTCAGTAGGCAAAAACTCTCCCTTCGGTCCACCAACAATTAGAACAGATGCATCTTCTGGAACTCTCTCTTTTCCTAAGAGAAGCAGACTCCTGACTTTATATCCTTCCGCCTCTAAATCAGAGCTTGCACGGCTATATCCTTCTCTCTCATCCGCATTTGTACAATCACCTTCTCCATGTCCCTTAAGAAAATAAATAACCTTCTCCTTTTCCCGGGTGACACTGATGATACCATTCGTAATATTTTCCTCCGTGCAATAACTGTAGCTTCTCCTTTTTCCCTGAGACTCCACTACTATAGCTCCATAGCTGCTGGCTCTATATTCTTTGGCTCTGGCAGGATTCTGATTTAAATTAAAGAACTGGTAACTGATTTTACTCGTTTCATCACTGTACTGCTTAAGAAGATCCCTAAATTCAAAAACCTGGTCTCTCTGGAAGAAAACGATAACATTAACCTTCTCATCCAATGCCTTTAACACTTTCCTGGTGAGAGGGGAAAGCGTATGCATTTCATCAACAGTAAGATCAAACCTCTTATTATGTCTCGCCGAAATAACTTCAACCAGACCAATAATCACAAGTAAGACAACTATGGTTACCAGCAGGTTTAACCCATATTTTGTTGACTGCCGAGCAAAAAAGGTACTAAGACGTTCAAAGCTTACTGCAACATAGATAAGGAAACATACCATTCCCGCAAGCAAACCAACAGCAGCATAGGTCAGGAGGCTCTCTACCGTAAGATAGATAACTAAACTGGCCAGAAAAACCACCACCGACAGCAACCCAAAAACATCAAGAAATGTTCTCACCGCAATCCTCTCCATCGTCTGGACTCTAAAGACCTGAGTGTTAAAAACAAAAAGAAAAAAGTAAAAAGCATAAAGTAAATAATATCCTTTGTATCGATAACCCCTCTAACAAAATTATAGAAATGCTCAAAGAATGAGATATGGTGGAGAACAGTTGCTATAGTCGGACTTACCGCTGCCTCATTCCAGTCGATAAACCAAAAGGTAAGAATAATTCCCGAGGTAATCAGTGCGGCTACAATTTGATTCTCAGTAAGAGAACTTACCATAATTCCACAGGAGATGAAGGCAGATCCAAGAAGAAACATACCCAGGTAACTGGCGATTAGTGGTCCCACTTCTACCTGATACACAATGGCCAAAAGGATAGGATAAAGAACAGTGAGTACAAGCATGAGAGAAAACACTGCCAGGCATGCCAAATATTTTCCCAGCAGTATCTCAATATCTCTAAACGGATAAGTCAATAAAAGTTCAATGGTTCCCAGTTTCTTTTCTTCTGCAAAGAGCCTCATGGTTAAAAGAGGAATTGTTAAAAGTAGAATGAGCCTTATATCATGAAACAGGTACTGCCATAATCCTTCCTGGACACTGGCACCCCCCCACAACACGAAAAGAGCCAGATCTGTATAAAAATAATACCCTGCTATAACCAGGAAGACTGCCAAAACGATATATGCAATAAAAGAAGTAAAATAAGACCTCAATTCTTTTTTAAAGATAGGGAAAAAGTTCATCTTCTATACCTTATCTTCTTTGGTTAATTCTATAAATATGTTTTCTAAACTCATTTTCATCGCTCTCATCTCTACAAGTTTCCACTTATTGCTGTATACCAGGTAAGAAAGTTCAGCACTTATTTCCCTCTCTTTCTCCGATTCCACCTCATAGGAAAATACACCAGGGGAAGACTCCCCTTTTTCCAATATATTAATAATGCCTGGGATTGTCTTTAATTTATCCTTAACCTCCTGTTGGCCTCCTTCGATTTGAATTAATGTTCTGGATGTCTTCTGCAATCTTCCCATCAGGTTCTCAGGTGTATCAACTGCTACAATCTTCCCTTCATGGATGATGATCACCCTTTCACAGGTCATACTTACCTCGGAAAGTATATGAGTACTTAAGATAATGGTTCGCTCACCAGCAAGATTTTTTATAAACTGCCTTATTTCAACAACCTGTTTAGGATCCAGTCCAATTGTCGGCTCATCAAGAATGAGCACCTCGGGATCATTGATCAGCGCTTGAGCCAGACCTACTCGCTGCCGATACCCCTTGGATAAATTTCCAACCAAACGATGAGAAACTCCTGAAATACCGCATTGCTCCATAATTTCATTAATCTTCCTTCTTCTCTGCCCTTTTTCCATCCTCTTTGCCTCAGCTACAAAATTGAGGTAGGTTTTCACCTTCATATCAGGATAGAGAGGAACGGTCTCTGGCACATAGCCTATCCTTCTGCGCACGTCTATCGGATTCTCGATAACGTCATAGCCTGCCACTCTTGCCCTGCCACTGTTAGGAGGAAAGAAGCAGGTCAAAATACGCATAGTCGTTGTTTTACCCGACCCATTAGGTCCCAAAAAACCTGCAATCTCACCTTTTTTTATTGAGAAGGAAATATCTTCTATCCCTCGAATCTCTCCATAATACTTAGTTAAGTTTTCAACCTCTATCATCAATCAATCCTTAACAAAACGTTACAAATAACAACCTGGAAACCGAATAGTATTAATAGCAAAGCATATTGTCAAGTGTAAACAGCTTTCTACTTCATCAATCGTTTAAACCTCCTTGATTTTTGGAATTCGTTAAACAGCTTCTCAGCATCCCCTCTCTCTATAGCATCCCTCAACTCATCCAGATAATCTTGGAAAAGTTTAATCATCTGGAGTAACTTATCTTTGTTCATCAAAGCAATATCCCTCCACATCTCCGAATGACTGGCTGCAATGCGGGTAAAATCTTTGAAACCACCGGCAGAAAAAGAGAAAATGCTCTCCTCAAAGCCCTCTATTCTAAGCAACGAATTAACCATGCTGTATGCAACCATGTGTGGAAGGTGACTTACAGCAGCAAGAACCTCATCATGCTTTTCACTATCCATACATACCACTATTGAACCAACTTGAGTCCAGAGCTCTTTAATCTTTTCCAAAGCTTGCTGATTAGTGGTCGAAACAGGAGTCATAATACACTTCCTGCCTTCAAAGAGCGTGGAAAATGATGCCTCAAAACCAGAATTTTCCGTGCCGGCAATTGGATGACCTCCAACGAAATACAAAGAATCAGAGATGAATTCCTCTACCTCGTCGACGATCTGTTTCTTAACACTTCCTACATCAGTAATACTGGTTCCCTTCTTTAAAAAAGGGATTATTTTTCTGATCCAATCGACTATAATCCCCACCGGGGTAGCAACAACAACCAGATCTGCTTCACCTAAGGTATCATCTACTTGAACAGAATACCTGTCAATAATGCCAAGCTCTTTAGCACGTGCTAATCGCCCCTCGCTCCTTCCAATACCTAAAACCTCACTTACCAACTCCTTTTCCTTAACAGCCCTGGCAAGCGAACCACCAATCAACCCCACACCAACTATAGCCATCCGTTCAAAAATGACACTCATTTACCCACCCTTTTATATATAACCATGCTAATCAAAGCGATACTGGATACTGATAAAAAAATAGCTATTCACATCCAGCACCCAAAAGATTAATCCTGCAATTCCTAAATCCCTTAATTTCCCAATCCCTACTTGCAAGCCATAACTTCCCTCAAGGCTTTTATAAATTTCTCATTCTCTGCCGGTAATCCCACAGAAACTCTCAAATAGTCCTGCAAACCATATCCTGTCATTGTGCGAATAATTACTCCTTTTTTAAGGAGTTCTTCATAAATACTTTGAGCATTCTCGCCAATTTTAATTAAGAAAAAATTGGCCTGGGTAGGTAAATATTCAATATCCAGTTTACCAAGCTCACTATACAGATAGGCCAGCCCTTCACGATTATTAGCAAGAGACTTTTTTAAATGTTCTTCATCATCCAACGCAGCCAGTGCTGCTGCCTGTGCCAATGAATTGGTGTTGAATGGTTCTTTAATTTTGTTGAGACAACTCACAAGCTCAGAGCGTGCTATACCATAACCTATTCTCAGTCCTGCCAGTCCATATATCTTCGAGAAGGTACGAAGAATAAATATTCTCTTCCCGCTTCCTAAATATTTAAGCGAGTCGGGGAAAGACTTATCGGTAGCATACTCACCATAAGCCTCATCCAAAACCAGTATGACATCTGATGGAATATGTTTCAGGAACCCTTCAAAATCCCTTTTTTTAACAAACGCACCCGTTGGATTAAGGGGATTATTAATAAATATCAATTTGGTCTGTGGGGTGATGTGGTCAGCCATAGAGGGAAGATCATAAGAGAAGTCTTTTAGAGGAACCATAACTTCCTTACCTCCAGCCGCTACTACCACCATCTGATAGAATGAGAACGTAGGGTCACCCATAATAGCTTCCTCTCCGGGCAGAAGAAATGCCTGGGTTATAAGTTGGATAACCTCATCAGAACCATTCCCTAAAAAGACCGTATCGCTTCCCACCCCCAATTTCCGGGATAACTTTTTTTTCAAATAAAAGCCATGTGCATCAGGATAACGGTTTATACTGTTCAAGGAAGCCAAAACGGCTCCTACTGCCTTTGGTGAAGGACCTAAAGGGTTCTCGTTAGAAGCAAGCTTTATTGCCTCTTCAATCCCATACTCCCTTTCCAGTTCCTCAATAGGTTTGCCTGGCTGATATGCACTTACTCTTTCAATGCTTTCTTTACTTAACTTTCTCATTGAACACCAGTGAAATATTTTCGGACTATAATATAGACGGCTGGAGGGATTGACGCTTAAGTTTTTGACTCACTTCTTGGATACGAACCGAGAATCTTTAAGAACTGGACGGTATCCTTTACCTCATCCAGAGCCTTTATAATATTTTTATCATTAGTATGTCCTTCCATATCAATAAAAAAGATATATTCCCAGGGTCGTTGTCTGAAGGGCCGTGATTCAATCTTTGTAAGACTAATTTTGTGTTTAGAAAAAGGCTTTAATGTTTTATGAAGGGCACCTACTCCATCCTTAATTGATAACATAACAGAGGTTTTGTCTTCCCCGGTGCTTCCAGTTGATTTCTTGCCAATTACCCAAAAGCGGGTAAAATTCTGGGGGTTATCTTCAATATTTCTGAAAATAGGCTTGAGATCATAAAATTTAGCAGCAAATTCTCCAGCAATGGCAGCAATCTTAGGATTTTTTGCTGCTGCTTGAGCAGCTTTAGCAGTGCTAAAAATTTCTTTTGCCGGAATATTAGGAACGTTTCGTTCCAGCCAACTACTGCATTGGGCAATCGCCTGTGAATGCGAATAGATCTCTTTAATGCCCTCCAGTTTCCCTTTCTTCGACAAAAGGTTGTGAGAAACTCCCAGAAGAATCTCAGCAGATATCTTCAATTGAGAATCGATAAACATATCTAATGTTGGATTAACTACCCCTTCTGTAGTATTTTCGATGGGAACCACACCATAATTGGATCCACCACGTTCTACCATATTAAAAACATCTCTTAAGCTTCTGCTTTGAATAAAAGTTGCCGATTGACCAAATTGCTGGACAGCAGCAATATGGCAGAATGTTGCTTCAGGTCCCAGGTAGGCCACTCGAAGCTCATGTTCAAGAGAGAGAGAAGCAGAAATAATTTCTCTAAACACCGGTCTTATGGCACTATTGGGAAACGGTCCTTTATTAAGTTTTACAAGTTTCTGGTAGATTTTGTGTTCTCTGTCAAGCACATGGTAATCACTTTTAGCTTTCTTCTTAACCCTGCCGACTTCCAACACAACAGAAGACCGCTTATTGAGCAGTTCTAAGATCTCTGCATTAATCTTATCAATCTTCTTCCTTAAATGATCCAATTCATCTTTCTTCTTCAAAGTAGCACCTCAAAGTATAATAATTATTAGGCAATTTTTATTTTGCTAATAATTACTGTGAATATAGGATGCAGTGAAATAAACAAAAATGATACTGTATACGGGTTTCTGGATACTAGACATTTCAGGAGATACCAATATATGAAACAATAAAAAAAATCAATGTTTTTTCTTCGTGCACCTTCACCTGCCCCGTTAGAAACAAAGTAGGGAGCATCTACGAAATGTGTTTAAATACAAATCGCAAACATATACAGAACCTTGTTAGTAATCTAATGGGGTGAGCTTCGTGGTTCGTTTTTATTTTTTACCCTGAATTATGAACTTCGTGGCTCAAAATTTATTATCAGATATTATCATATATTGACAAAGCATGTTACAAGCAGTATGTAAATCGAAAGCGTTTCGTTCTGATCTTGTCAAGGTCTAAGTATGAAATATGCAATCCTTTCAGACATACACAGCAACCTGGAGGCATTTCAGGCTGTATTAACCCAGAATTTGCATTAGAAATTCTGTCATCCATGTCACCCAGCAAAAATGGGCATTTCACATCGTCAAAATTATCATAATCAATAGAATCAGTACATTTTCAGCCTCGGCAACTCTCAAATTTGCCTTTTCACATCTCAACTGCATTGCAGTTAAGATTGTGTGGAATACGAGTCATAACGTCCCCGCAAAGCGGGGAGCTTGGCGGTTGTGAGCCACCCCAAG
>CAZOKO010000110.1:0-7873 GCA_964580455.1 uncultured Thermodesulfobacteriota bacterium
TACTCTTTTTGCTTAATCTGTTGCGTAAAATATGTTAAGTTGCGGAACTGCTGGCAGCAGAATAAACGGCTTGCTTTATAGAGAAACCAAAGTTATAATTGCAAAATAAATTTTTAAACTCTGCGATTTCTGTGTTTGATAGTTACATATAATTTAAGAAAAGGAGATGAAGATGAATAGAAGAATAGTCATTTCACTTATCTCTTTAGTATTCTGCTTGTTTGTGTGTTTAGTTGGAGTATATTCAGAAGAGACAAGCAAAACAGGAACTATTTCTTTCACTAAGAATGTAGTAGTTAAAAAGTATAAGATGGGAGAGGTGAAGGCAGAACCTTATGCGGTTGGGGAAAAAGATAATTTGTGGAAAATCCTCACCAATAAATTTGGAATCAAGGATAGACAGTTCTATTTCTTTTGCAGAATAACAAAAAGTTTGAATCCTGACCTTAAGAATGCTCATAAGATTGTTCCCAATCAAATATTGCTTATCCCATTTCAATATATTGCTCATTTTAATATTTCAGAAGAAGAGATCCGGTCGGCATTGCTTAAGGTCGTTTCCACTCAACTGTCTCAGATACCAACTGAAGAATATACCTTCTCAAAGGGAGAACACATAGCCCAGGTGCTGCGGGATATGTACTACGTTCCTGATGATATAATCTTTAACAAGTATCTTAACCTGGTAAAAAAGTTAAATCCTGGCCTGGAGGATATTAATCTGGTAAAACCTGATCAGAAGATTATTCTACCTTCCTTTGCCTCATATCCGCTACCTCCTGAAGAAGAGACTTTAGCAGAGAAAGCTAAGACAGAAGAATTGCCTGCTACAGAAGAAATATTAGATGAGAAAGAGGCAGAATCGGTTTATGTAGATCCCCGTTTCAGAGAAATACCCAGGCTGATTTCTGGTAGTAAGACTTCATACATGCAATCTATGGCTTCAATAACTGATGTTTTGCAGGGTAAACTGAGTAGTTCTGGGGAATTTGCCATACCGTTAATAAAAGAAGGTCAAATAACTATAGATGCTAATGAATTTCCAGTTCTGCAACTTACAGATAATAAAAAGATAATTTTAAGTTATGGTGATGAACTTCCCGGCGGATTAGAAAATCTGCTTCAATTGAAGCAGGATGATTTCGAGGTAGTCACTTTTAAAGAAAACGAAAAAATGGAATCGGTTTTAGATAAACTGCTTGATGCAGCAGGCTATTACTCTGTGGATAAAAGCAAAAATCCTTTAGTGATCGGTGACAAGATCCAGTTTGAAATTGCAGGAGACTGGATTATATATGCAGATGAACTCCTTGAGGATATCATGGTAGTGAATTTAATTGAAAAGAAAAGTCGTCCAATAAATTCACATTTGAAAGATTACATTCAAACTCACGGAGTTAACCTTATTGATTTATATATGATGAGCAAAGGTGAGCAGGAAGGGATAAGTTCTTCTCAAAAAACTGTTGAATCCAGTTATCATCCTGAAGATATACCTGTTATAGATGCCTCGGATGGTGAAGTTCTTGTGGATTCACTGCTTGCTCTTCTGGGACAGAATTATGAAAAGAATTTTAAGGTCAAGGTATTTCAGGAAGAGTCTGAGGGATTTGATATTGAGGTAATGGCAAATCGGTATTTTGAGAGGGGAGGGAAGGAGCATATTATTAGTTTCCATACAATTCCAGATAAGCTGATAGAATTGATAACAGAGCAGGAAAATCGATTCTTTGGCATATCACTGCCATCAGGAGATCCATTTGCAGTGATTAAAAGCCTTCTTGATTTTTTACATGTTGGTTATGATTATCCACGACCCAGGTTTTCTAATGTTGTAGATGGTAAGGGGTTAGAATTGATTATCCCTGGTATCCTTATCAAGCAGGATGAAAAGGAGAGCATTTTATTAACCTCTTTGGAGTTAGAATTAGAAGTTTATCAGTGGTTAATGGAAGAGAAGGTGAAGGTGGTGCGTCTTAAGGTTTCTTCCTGATGAGAATTCCAACATAATTCAGGATAAACTCAGTTTAAGATAAGTTCTATATTTAGCTGCTGATTTTTTTAGATAGTTTCAGCACGGTATCTACGTAAGGTGTGCTGTTGTTGTATCTCCGAATAACTGATCTTTTCCTCTTATCTGACAGGCCGTTTTTCCAACCGTTTTCTTTGAGATAATTGGCAACACTTACCATAGAGTCATACCTGTTAAATAACCTTACCTTCTGGTCGTTGTTACCATCCAGTGCATATCTTAAATAGCTGGATGGAAGGAATTGAGCTATTCCAAAAGCACCTGCCCATGAACCCTTGATCTGAAAAACATCAATTTTTTCCTGTTCGGCAATAGTGAGCAGATGTTTCAGTTCACGATATGCCCATTTTGATTTTTTGTGAGCCCTTGTGCTGATTTTTTCGAAGCTGAGATGGGGGTAGCGTTCTTTGAGGTTATTGTAAGTGTCTTCTAGAATC
Source organism: uncultured Thermodesulfobacteriota bacterium (assembly GCA_964580455.1). GTDB lineage: Bacteria > Desulfobacterota > WTBG01 > WTBG01 > WTBG01 > CAZOKO01. Next base: position 2,470 of record CAZOKO010000110.1, read on the forward strand.
TCTGATTCTGCGGCCAGGGATAGAGTGCTGAAGACATTAAATATTATGTTTTTACCTGTTTGTTTCCCAAATGAAGATTCGATGAAGAGAATAGAAACAACAATCTCTTTTTCTACTTTAAACTGTTTTTCGACTTCATTGAGAAAGGGTAATTCCTTATCGAGAAATCTTTTGGCATGTTTAATTGACTGGTTATTGAGGAAGCGGGAGTAGTTAAATTTAATATTCCTGTTGATGAGATTGATAGCTAACACCTTTTTTAGGTACTTTACCCTGGAATCAGTAAATATTTTCCGAAGATGTGTTTTGTCAAACCCGTCGCTTACAAGCTTATCGATGAGGGAGGAGTACCTTTGAGATTGTTCATCTAGCAGAATGGGTTCTTCAGATTCGTTTTTGATAGTGGGGTGTGTAGTGACTGTTACGAGAATGGAGAAGGAGATAGTTATAATTGTTATGATGAGTTTTTTATAAATCATTGGACATCTATCACCCTTTGACAAAGAGGGATTTAGGGGGATTTACTAAAGAGAGATGCAAGCAATTAAATGCCGCTCGAAATAAATCCTTTTCACCCTAACTTATATAATATGCATATCGACAAAATAGGGTTTATTCTTTAGCGGGAAGTAGCAGCTTTGATGGGAACTAATACTCAGACTGTTTGATGTGGCTTTTTGGAGGTGTCCTTAGGGGTAAACTGTATCTCTACCTGGGTGACTCCTGCTCCGCCTCTGGATTGCTCGTCGGACCCAAAGGTTTTGACATAGCTGTGATCTTTTAAATGTTTTCTGATAGCTTCTTTTAATCTCCCCGTTCCCAGTCCGTGGATAATTTCAATCCTTTCCAGTCCCCTGATAAGGGCATGATCAATTGTCCTGTCCACAATCGGAAGGGCTTCATCGACAGTCATTCCGATAACATTGATTTCGTGAATGACTTCTCCCTCCAGAATAATATGGGCATGATGGTCTTTTTCTGGAGGTTGTTTTGTAAGTGAAGAGGATTTGTCCTCATGTGCCCCTTTTTCTTTAATGTATTCGATAGAGTCAAAATGGGTCTTGATCTTCATTTCTCCAACCAGAATCTCAGCCTTCTTTAAGTCAGGGTCTACCTTTTGAACTACACCTTCCTGGTTGAAATTTAGTAATTTTACAGTCTGACCTGCCTTTAATTCTTCAATGACTTTCCTTTCTTCCTTTGGTAGGGGGATGTGTGATCTCCATTCCTTTTTGACTTCTCTTAAAGCTCTATTAGTTTTTTTGAATGTATGTTGTTCTTTTGCTTTTGCTTCCTTGCCGATTTTTTCTAATTTAGATTCTGCTTCCTTCAAATATTGTTTAAATTTGTTTTCGTACTCACTCAGTAGTTTTACTTTCCTTGCTTTAATGGTTTTCAGGAGAGATTCTGCAGAATTTTCATGGATTGATACTTTTTCTCTCAATTTTGTGATTTCATTTTTCTTTTCTGCTACTACTCTCTGACTTTCCTCTAATCCTTTTATTAGTTCAAGGAAATGCTTGTCTTTTTCTTCAAGGTAGTTGCTGGCGTTATCTAATATGTCCGTAGACAACCCAAGGTTTCTGGCAATAGCCAGGGCATTGCTTAGGCCAGGCATTCCATAAACCAGATTGTAGGTAGGTTTCAATGTAGCAGGGTCAAATTCCACCGAAATATTTTCTACGTCTTCATGCAGATAAGCATAGGTCTTAAGAAGGGTTAGATGGGAAGTGATGACGATTGACGATTTATGTTCCCTTAAATAGTCCAGGATAGCCAGTCCAAGGGAGGCGCCTTCAGAAGGGTCTGTACTGGAGCCTAATTCATCTATTAAAACCAGTGATCTGTCATCAGCTTCTTTTACAATTTGATCCAGCCTGCGAATGTGAGCAGAAAAGGTACTCAGGCTCTCTTCTATGTTTTGTTCATCACCAATATCGGCGAAGATGGAGTGAAAAACGGTCAGGGTACTTCCTTCTTTTACGGGAATGTGCATGCCTGCCTGGGCCATCAGTGATAGAATGCCGAGTGTTTTCAAGGTGACTGTTTTACCCCCTGCATTTGCTCCAGTTATAATAAGGGTTTTGATTCCTCTGCCCATATGGATAGTGATTGGTACAACCTGAGGTGCATCGAATATGAAGCGCCCTGCTTTTTCTGGGGCTTCTTTCGGAGAATCTGGGGAGGCTGGAGCCAGTTCAAAACGAGCCAGCAGGATGGGGTGTTTGCAGGAATTAAGTTCAATGCGTCCTTCCTCATTCAGGATAGGCTCGCAGGCATTGAGTGCTGTACTGAATTTTGCTTTAGCGTAAATGATGTCCAGCTTCTCCAGAAGGGAAAGATTGAATAATATTTCAGCCTTCTTTTCTCTCACCTGTTTTGTGAGATTAATTAAAATCCTCACTTCTTCACGGAGCTCTTCTCTTCTGAGGATTTGCAGTTCATTATTGAGATTGACTACAGAGAGGGGTTCAATGAAATAGGTTGCCTTGCTGTGTGACTGGTCATGAACTACACCGGGAATGTATCCTTTGCAGTCAATTTTGACGGGGAGAACAAATCTTCCATTTCTAATGGTGATAAGTTGTTCCTGAAAGATAAAACTGAAATTTTCCCTGAAGAGCAACTCCTCCAGAATGTTATTAATGTCAAGCCTTAAGTGTTTAATGTTTTGACGTAATGTTTTAAGTTCCTGACTTGCAGTGTCCAGAATCTCACCCTGGTTGCCAATCGTCTTTTTAATGGCGTTTTCAAGTTCTTTAAGGGGAATGGTCTTGCTGGTAGTATTCTTTAGTGATGAGTATTTAGAAGAGGTAGTTTTGAAAAAAGTTTTGATTTTTCTTCCTGTTTCCAGTGTACTGCGTATTTCTTGAAACTGTTGTGGTTCCAGATAAAATTCCTCTACTCTGGTTCGATGTATCAGATTTTCTATGTCTTTGATGCCGTGAATGGGAATTTCATCATAAATACTCAAGATCTCTTTCATTTCGGTAACTTCAGTAAGGAGGGTTTTTATTTCATGGAGATTGTTCAGAGGAGCGAGACGTTCACAGAGCTTATTGCCTTGAGGAGATGTAACGTATTGCTTCAGGAATGCAAGAATCTTATCAAATTCTAAAACAGTAAATGTGTGTTTATCCATACTTATTCACCGAAGAGATCGCGGAGTACGCGGAGAAGATCTTAAGTTAACTACATATCAGCTTTTAGCCATCATTTTACTATAGTTTTAATGGATATAAAAGACTTTTTCATTCTCTCATTCATTTCTTTAAATTGTATCTGCTGAAGCAAAAAAGCCGTTGATCACGGCTTTTGCATAGCTCTTACATAACGCTGGGTTAAAGTAAATGGAACATATGTGCAATTAAAAGTTTTATTTTTTTGTTCTACTCCTTTTTTGTTATTTAAAGATTTCACATAATAAACAGAAAGTCCCACTTCTAAGGGGTCAAATCATATTGTTCCAAGATACGATAGGTGTGTTTCGGAACAAGTATGGGAAGCAATTCAGGATAATTTGACTTTGCGTAGTAGTAGTTTCGAATGAGGTGAGTTTCAATACCGTAGCGAGCAAACTCAAGCCCCCGAGGTCCTGTACTATAAAGGTATTCGGCTAGCTGAAACCCCTCATCAAGTGACATACTCGCTCCGGATGTCTGTTGTGCTTTGCCATCTTGAGACATCCTTTCCAGCAGGTGATGAACATATTGCTGTACGCCCATGGTGCGATCACCCTCGGATGTTTCTTCGAATGTTTCAAGATCATCTGCAATGAGGTTTCTGAGTTTTTCTCCTTTATCTGTTCTTACAACAATCCACTGAAACATCTTCTCAACATCAAGCGGTGCAGCCAAATAGCCAACTGTTATATCAGCAAGGCTGTTCATGTAGTCGAAGCAGCTTTGACAGCTCGGTGGGAAAATATCCATGCGGGAAAGTTCCTCTGGCAGACTGAAGAAGGGAACCCTCTCAAGCTGGCCGTCTTCATGTTTTAAATGCACGGTAAAATCCTGCATAAATTCAATAAAACGGACCGTCCCAGGTGAACGGGAAATCCTTGATAATACCCACCTAAATTTTTTGGGATCAGAGTTATCAGTACAGGGAATTCCAACTACATAAACATCTACATCCTTGAGATAGGAAAAACGTCGCTTAAATTCCCTGAAGTTCTGAACATGACAGGAGGAACCGATCACCATTATTTTTTTTATCCCCTCCTGATAAACCTTTTCTAGAGAGATGAGTGGAGATGCTAAGACGGGCTTGCTGCCACCGCTCGCTAAAATTGCCTCAGGTGACTGGGCAAGTACGGGTTGAGGAAAAAGGTAATCATCCTTGCTGCGATGAAGGGTTACCACTGCTTCAACGAGGCCAGTTTCAAAGGCCTTTTTCGCGATGTTCGTTATAACTCCCGTGAATTGGCCAGAAGGGAGGGGATTTTTCATTCGGGCAACAAAACGCTCTTTGCTTATACCAAATAGCATTTCATCATAATCTTCTTGGGAACGTTCTCGACCAAACACGTTAGTCTCTTGTTCACCAAGCCAGCCAAGAGTGAACACACATCCTTCCACCCCCTGTTTTGCAGACCACTCTTTTACCATACACAAACCACACAAACTGCACAGTTTCTCCCCATTAGAAATATCAAAAGATGACATTTCCCCCAAATGAGATTGCGATGAATTGTTCATATTTACTCCTTTTTCTCGTTAACTATTAATAGAACTTATATGAAAAAACATATGATTACTTCAATACCATAAATTTAAATCTATTTTTTACAGATTACAGGGTAAAGACTTGTAAAGAAACTAGGTGTACAATTCTCCTAAATAGATTAAGAATTCTTTATAATTAGAATACATTAGTGTTTTAAACGTTTTCTCATTATTCCACTTTTTCAAGAGATCGTATGAAATTTCTATCGTTTCCGCTATTTCAATTTTTTTCATTGTTTTTAACATACTGTGTATCATAAATAAGCTTGCCCGATACTTCCTTTTTTCAATAGCAATTGATTCTTCCGTGAAATTACATCTTACATTGATTTTATTATAAATTCTCATTTTCCCTTCGATGAACAGTTGAATCACTTCACGGAACTGATTTAGTTCGCTCTTGTTAACAATGTTTATTTCTACCATATGAACTAGCGCTCCTTCTTCTTTTATTTGTGAATTATTTATGGCATCAGTAATAAACCTTGTAAATACCACTGATGAACTAGCAAAAAAAGATTATATGAAAATATAACTACATGACTAGCTTAAATTGCAAAAAATTGTAAAAAAACAATTCCCCTCACTGATCAATTATAGTTGCAGGATAGATTTAGTTATAAAAAAGGGGCAGTTTTCGTGAGTTCATCACGAGCTGCCCCCTTCAAATAGATAAA
>CAZOKO010000111.1:0-7771 GCA_964580455.1 uncultured Thermodesulfobacteriota bacterium
TTTTTCTAAATTCAATAAACATTACTTACCCATTTAAAACTTTAAAGAGCCTTAATTAATACCAAATGAATTATTTATTTACAGGTGTTTTTATAACTTTTTTAGTGATCATGTCGTTTCAACGCGTTTGGGAAGTTTTCTTTAAAATTAAAAAAGAGCCAGGGGAAATTATTAATAAATGGACTTTGAAGGTTTTAGCAACGATTCATATTATAATTATTACTGCAACCTTCGCAGAGTATTTTCTAGTTAAAAAGCACATTAATCTCAATATGTCTATTATAGGTTTTATTCTATACGTAGTTGCTTTAATTGGCAGAAACTGGTCAATAAATACATTGGGGAGATATCATAGTCCTTATGTAGAGATAATGGATAAGCATTTACTCATTAGGAAAGGTCCTTATAAATATTTACGCCATCCTTATTATTTAAGTGTAATATTTGAGTTTATAGGTTTCCCACTTGTTCCCAATTCATATTACGCACTTTGCATATCTTTGTTCTTATATATACCGGCATTATTTATCTTAAGAGTATATCCCGAAGAAAAGGCAATGATGGAAGAATTTGGTGAAGAATATCTACTTTATAAGAAAGAAGTAGGTGGATTTTTACCTTTGAAGAGGAATTTGTGAGAATGATTTCTTTTTTACATGGTCTAATTTCTTAGCATTTCAGTTGAAATTAGTAAATGGTAAAGGATGGGATTGATGAAGAGTTTGGTTACTGGTGCCACAGGGTTTATTGGCACACATTTAGTTAAAGCCCTTGTTGAGAAAGGAAGGAATGTCAGGTGCTTGGTAAGAAAAGCTAGTAATACAAAAAAGATAGAGATTTTTAATGTTGAACTTTTTTATGGTGATTTACTGGATGAACAGTCACTCGAAGAAGCTGTCAAAGGAATTGACATAGTATACCATCTGGCGGGTGAAGTCTTTGCTTCTCAAAAGGAACATTATTATCAAGTCAATCTTGGTGGGCTCAATAATTTACTAACTGCATGTTTAAAAAATTCTGTGAGAAAAATTATCCATTTTAGCAGCAATTCTTCTGTTGGACCAAATCCATATAGAAAGATTCCTGTAAATGAAGATACCCCCTGTCGACCGATCTTTCCGTATAGCAGGAGTAAGTTAGAAGGAGAACATGCCATCAAGCACTTTTCTAAAGAACATGGTTTGACAACTGTTATTATAAGACCTCCAGTAGTTTATGGCCCTGGTGTTTCGAGATCATCACGGGTTTTTACGTTTTTAAACTTGATAAACAAGGGTCTTTTTAGAATTGTAGGTGATGGAGAAAATCTTATAAGCCTTTGTTATATCGACAATCTTATCCACGGAGTTTTACTGGCAGAAGCAGAGAAAAAAGCTGAAGGGGAAACTTACTTTATCGCAGATAAAAGACCATACAGCATAAATGAAATTGCTGAGACAATTGCCAAAGAGGTAGGAAAGACGCTACCCAAAAATCACTTGCCTGCCTGGGTTGCAGAAATTTTGTCCATAGGCTTAATGGTTCCTTCGAAAATGCTTGGTTTTACTTCGCCTCTTTCAAGGGAAACAATTAAGCACTTAAAATACAGTTGGTTCGTTGACATGTCAAAAGCCCAAAAAGATTTGGGGTACAAACCAATTGTTAATTTTAACGACGGAATTCGAGTAACTGTTAACTGGTTTAAAAACGATTACTTACCTGGAGTTCAATGAAATAAATTGATGAATTTGTTTTACGGTTTGAGTCTTATAATAGACTGCTTGATAACTACAAGGAAAATTAAATGTTAGAAGCATATGTCATTTCAAGTTTGATTATTGCTTTCTCTAGTCTATTTGTCGGCATATTTGCTTATCTGAAAGATAGAAAAAGTGTTGTCAATTTCATGTATTTTCTTGCAAGCGTTAGTATAGCTGTTTGGAGCTTTGGTTTTATGATGATCATTAGTGCTCCTAACAAAACAATGGCTATTTTTGGGGCCAGAATTTGTAATATTGGCGCAATTTTAATTCCTGTACTTTTTCTACATTTTATTTTTGTCTTGCTAAAATTGGCTAAGCTGAAGAGGAGAATCCTTTATTTGGCTTATACAGTTAATTTTTTCATGCATATCCTAAACTTTACAAAACTGTACATTAAAGATGTAGTAGAGCCAAAATTGCTTTTCAAATACTTTATTACCCCAGGAGTTTTATATCCTCTTTATGTTTTGATGTTTTTCTCATATATAGGTTATGCTTATTATGAACTATTGAAAGGATATATGCGATCTACTGGGATAGAAAGAAATCAGATCAAATATGTTTTAGTTGCATCTACTATTGGATTCGGTGGGTCCGTTACAATATTCTTGCCAGTTTTTAATATTAATGTATATCCTTTTGGATATCTTTTTGTCTTCTTGTATTCAGTGGTTATTGCCTATGCCATCGTCAAACACCGCCTCTTGGATATCAATGTTGTTTTCAAAAAAGGAGTAACCTATGCTTATGCTTCTTTTTTGCTTTTGATTCCTCTCTTTCTTTTAGTTGCTTATAGTCAGAAGGTTACTTTTGAAGCAGTCAGTTATCCTTTTTCCGTTTCTATGTTGTGTGTTATTATGCTTGCTGCCTACTTTTTCCCAAAAGTCAAGGTAAAGGCTGAGAAGACAGTTGAGCAATTTATATTTAAGAATAAATACGATTACAAAAAGACCATCAGCGATTTGAGCAAAGCAATGGTTTCTATCTTGAATACTGATGACCTTTGCAAAAAAATCATCACCACCATTACCGAAGCCATGATGGTTAAAAAGGCGTCTATTTATATCCTTAATGAGAAAAAAGGCTTTTATGAGTTGTATGAATCTATAGGTTTCACCGGGGAGGAGACAATAGTCAGTTATCATAAAGAAGATCCTATTCTTGTATGGATTGATAATCATAACGAAATCTTTATAAGAGAAGAGTTGGAAAAATATACTACTGACAACGAAGCCCTGACAATAGCAGAGAGAATGAAGCAGATGGAAGCTGAAATATGTGTCCCACTGATTACTAAACAGAAGTTGATGGGTATTCTCAATCTGGGTATGAAGGGTAGTGGGGATATGTACACCCATGAAGATCTGGAACTGCTTACCACCTTGTCCAACCAGGCAACCGTCGCTATTGAAAACGCAAATTTATATGAAGATCTCTCTAAAGCAAAAGTACAGATGCAGAGGGCAGATCGGCTTGCTTCTCTGGGAACTCTCACTGCAGGACTGGCACATGAGATTAGAAATCCTCTGGTAGCAATTAAGACCTTTACTCAACTGTTACCGGACAGGTTTGATGATGAGGAATTCCGCAGTCACTTTTTGAATGTTACTGCCGGGGAGGTTGATCGTATCTCATCGTTAGTAAGTGAACTGCTGGATTTTTCCCGGCCATCTCAACCCAAATTGAACAAGGAAGACCTCAATCAGGTTGTGGAAAAGATGTTGCTTCTGGTTGATACTGAATCACACAAAAAGAATTTACAAATTACCAGAGAATTTCATGAGTTTTTGCCTCCGGTAGTGCTGGACAAAGAACAGATTAAACAGGTATTCCTCAATATTTTACTAAATGCTGTAGCTGCCACTCCAGAAAATGGTACTATTACTGTGGGAACTAAACTCATAAAGAGAACTGGATCTCAGAACTATGTCCAGGTCGTAATCCGGGATACTGGAAAAGGTATCCCTGAAGAAACCCTGGACAAAATATTCACCCCATTCTATACTACTAAACATGAGGGAAGTGGACTGGGGCTGGCTATTTCCCATCAAATTGTTCAGGAACACCGTGGAAGTATCGAGGTTGAAAGTGAAGAAAGTAAAGGAACTACCTTCTATGTAAACTTACCTATAAGTCCCCTACACATACACGAAGGAGAACAACGGAGACAAGAAAATGAAAAAAATGTTAGTCATTGATAATTCCCTGAGTGTGAGGGAATCACTGCGTATCATTTTCCAGGATACTTTCCATGTGGAAACAACGGATCCCTGGCAGGATGTGCTCTCACTATTGAGTTCTGAGAAGTTTGATCTTGTCATCATGGGACTTGGTGGCAGGGTAAGTCAGGAGATTGACTTATTAAGAGACATTGCATCACTTTCTCCCAGTCTTCCCTTAATCGTTTTGGTAGAACAGGAGCAGAGAGAGAACCTCGAAGGATTTTCATCTCCCTATATCGATGATTTGTTAATAAAACCCTTCAATGTTTTTGAATTGAGGGAAAAGGTTAAAAAATTGCAAAAGCAGGCTTCTCTTTCTCCCCACTCCCGATCGCCCCTTAAGATGAGACATATCTTTCAACAGCAAAAGATTTATTTCCCCACATCAGTCAGGCATAAGCTCTCAGAGGTTACCATTAAAACTAAAAATGTTGCACCGGTCCCTGTTTTGCTTCAGGGTGAGAGAGGAACGGGGAGGGAAATTGCTGCAAAATGGCTGCACTTCAGATGCCCAAACCTTAATAGACCTTTCCTCAAGCTTATTGCATCTGCTTTGATGGAGGAAATCTTTATACAATCTTTTTTAAGTAAGGATAGGGGATTATTTCGACCCAGGAATCTGGGCACCTTTTATTTGGAAGGGATAGGGGGTTTGAGGCCAGAAGTTCAGGAAAGGTTGATGGAGATACTGGAGGAAGGATCAATAGTTACCCCGGAGGGCAGGGAAGTTGCTATGAATTTCAGAATAGTTACTTCCTCCTCAAAAGACTTAAGGGAGCTGGTTTATAAAAAAGTATTAAAGGAAGAACTCTTCTACAAGTTGAATGTCATTAACATTTATTTTCCTCCTTTAAGGGAAAGAAGGGAGGAGATTCCAGAAATAGCCCGGCAGATTCTGGAAACTTCAGTGCAAAGGTTTGCCCTGAAAGTGAAAGGGTTTACACCTGATGCCCTGGAGATGCTTCAGAATTACTACTGGCCGGGTAATGTGAGAGAACTGGAAAGCGTGCTTGTACGAAGTCTCATTTTCTCGTCTAAAGAGATGCTCTCTCAAGAGGACCTTCGATTTGGTATCGAAGAGAGGGCTGATATTCAGGTGCTTGAAGAGGAGGTGACTGCTGGAAGAAAGCCGGTTGTGGAAGTAGTCAAACCTGAGCGGCATCTGAAAATTGAAAAGGGACCCTCTTTTGCGGAAGAAGGGGAATCTGCTTTTAAGGAACTGGTGACCGAACTTGCTCACGAGATAAAGAACCCCCTGGTTGCCATTAAAACTTTCACCCAGCTTCTGCCTGAAAGATTCGATGACAAAGAGTTTCGTGAGCAGTTCTATAAAACTACAGGTGAGAGTGTGGATCGCATAGACCAGCTTATGGAGAAGATCCTTAGTTCTGCCCGGTTCTCCCGTCCAAAACTGACGCAGGTAAACCTCCATGATCTTTTGGAGAAATCACTTATAAATAATACAGACGCCTTTAATGAGAAACATGTTATTTTCAAGAAAGAGCTGAAAGGGAGCCTGCCACTTATCTTAACTGATGAAGAGCAATTGCAATATGTTTTCAATAATATTTTATCTGCTATTCACTATCTTGTTCCTGAGGGAAGTGAAGTTTCCTTTTCTACTAAAACGGTAAGCTTAGACCCTGGAGAAAAAGGCAGGTTCCCATTAGAGCAATTACCAAACGGTTCTGTAGCAGAAGTGAGCATCTCTTATCCTGGGGATCATGACAGGAAAAAAGCCAGTGGCCATTATAGTATTGAATTATTTTTAGCTCAGCAGATTATTGAGCGGAATTTAGGCTTAATGAGAGTTGCTTCTTCCTCAGAGAAGACTTCTGTTACAATCAAACTGCCTGTTGCAACTGGAGGGAAAAGTTAGAAATTGGACTTGATGCAAAAAGTATTAATCGTTGATGATGAAGTAGGAATCAGAGAATCTTTAAGGATGATACTAAAAGACGATTACGATATTATTTCGGCTTGTAGTGGAAAAGAAGCACTTCAGGTCTTATGCAAGAATTCACTATCAGTCGTCCTCTTAGATGTGATGATGCCTGGGGAAGATGGTTTGAAGGTTCTGGAGGAAATCAAACAGATGGCGAGTGTTCCCGTTATCATGATTACTGCTTTAAACAGTGTAAAGTCTGCTGTCAAGGCTATGAAAGCAGGAGCTTTTGACTACATTACCAAACCATTTAATGTAGATGAAATCAGAGTTGTTATAAATAAGGCCGTATCGACTCATGACCTTATTCAGGATGTTCATTACCTGAAATCAGAGATTGATAAAGGTTGTGATTTCAGCAATATTATTGGTAAAAGCAAATCCATGAGGAAAATTTTTAACCTTATTAAACAGACTGCTGATAAAAAAGCAACCGTTCTCATCTCTGGTGAAAGTGGAACAGGAAAAGAACTGGTAGCCAAAGCTGTCCATCACAATGGTACCAGAAGGGATAAGCCTTTTATTACTATTAACTGTGCAGCCATACCTGATACCCTGCTTGAAAGTGAACTTTTTGGATATGAGAAGGGATCATTTACCAATGCCTGGGAAAAGAAAGTGGGGAGATTTGAACTCGCTGATAAGGGAACTCTCTTTTTAGATGAGATTGCAGAGCTGTCTTTAAATACCCAGGCAAAAATATTAAGATTCCTGCAGGAGAGGGAATTTACCCGTATAGGGGGATCTAAAACGATAAAGGTTGATACCCGATTAATCAGTGCAACCAACAAAAACCTGGAGAGGGCTTTAGCGGAAGATAAACTACGAGAAGATTTCTATTATCGGATTAACATCATTCCCATTGTCATTCCTCCTCTGAGAGAGAGAAAAGAAGATATCCCTCTCCTGGCAAACCATTTTATTGATAAGGTAAATGAAAGAGAAGGAAAGCCTGTCAGGGGAATTACCAGAGAAGCACTGGAAATGATGATTGGTTACAACTGGCCTGGTAATGTAAGGGAACTGGAAAACGTAATCGAACGGGCTGTGACCCTGGCTGATCAAGATGTAATCTCTACAGAACTTCTCCCCTCCCACATTCGAAATGCTGGCAGGGATAGTGTAATGAAAAATCAGATCATAAATGGCGATATTACTTTTCCAGAAGCAGGAGAGAAATTTGAAAAATCGATTATCCTTGATGCACTGAAGAAAACAGATTACGTGCAGACTAAGACCGCTACAATGCTGGGTATTAGCAGAAGGATTCTAAAATATAAAATGGACAAATTTGGTATCGTACCGAAATCGAATTGATTAATAGACTTAAACCGCTACCTTTTACCCCCTCACCCTAACCCTCTCTACAAGGGAGAGAGAACTTTCTGAGGATATCATCGTTTTCCCTTCCTAGTATTATTTTAACTTGTTTTGAGTTTCTGTTATGAAATCATAGAAATTCTTGAAATCATTGATGGGTATGGACATGCTGATGAACCCGATATTTAAAAATACTGTCGCATCATCTTTCCATGAGTTCAGGTTGAAATATTCTGTTTGTTTCTCAACTAAGTTTACAGTTTTACTTTTTTCTGCTTCTGACATACCAGCCTCCTCTCTACTCGAAAGATTTTGTCAAAACCAAACCACAGATTCACCCCGTTAGATACTTACTATATAGCAGTTGAACTTTGTCAGATGTCAACCCTGTTGGATAAATGAGTCTTCCAGAAGGTTTACCATCTAACGGGGGAACCACAGAGAATTATTAAAATATCAACAAATTAGATGATTTTACTTTCCCTCCACTCTGTACTACAAACCTGCAACATCGTGTTTTTTTGGCAAAGTATTCTAAGCTG
>CAZOKO010000112.1:0-7656 GCA_964580455.1 uncultured Thermodesulfobacteriota bacterium
TCATATAGAGGCCTGTTTCACCTGCCTTTTCCACTCAGATTGGAAGCTTAAATCAAGCAGAATCGATAAAAAAATTATAATGGAGAAACTGATTATTGATTTATGTGCTCTTTGAGTGATAAGGTTTTGAGGGGAATACGGTTAAGCAGCTGAAAGTTTATTGACCCTTTTGGTGAGACGGGAAATTCGGCGTGAGGCCGTTTTCTTATGCATAACACCTTTAGAAGCTGATATGTTAATGGAAGAAATAACTTTCTTTAACTGAGAGTGAACTTCTTCTTTGTTTTTGGTTTCAAGTGCTGCAAGCAGGTTTTTGATCCTGGTCTTCATATAAGACTTAAGTGCCCTGTTATATTGGTATATCTTTTTGTTTTGCCGAGCTCTCTTTTCTGTTGATTTATGTCTGATCATTTTTAACTATTCTCCTATAATAAAGTAAAGTGGGGCTCAATCTACCATTTTTTCTATTAATGTCAAGGATTTTTTATCAAAGATTGCATTGGGACGCAGATTTTAGCAGATAAACGCAGATACTTTTTGTTTTTACCTTGAGATGTTAAAGACATGGAACAAAAAATTTAGCAACATTTCATGCTTTACATTTTGTTTTTAAAATCTTGGTAATCTGCGTTTATCTGCGTCTTAAAAGGGGTTTTCTGAGACGATTTGTAAATTATGGCAATGCAACCTCATAAAATAGTCAGAGCAGCTGGCGTTGTTGGTTCTGCAACGCTTTTGAGCCGCATCTTAGGGTATGTGCGTGACATGGTAATTGCTTACTTTTTCGGCACTGCGGATGCGGCGGATGCCTTTTTTGTTGCTTTCAGAATCCCTAATTTATTCAGAAGACTCTTTGCCGAAGGTTCTCTGACAGTTGCTTTTATTCCTATCTTTACAGGGTATCTGGTTCGGGAATCTAAAAAAAGTGCTTACGAGTTTGCAAACGCAGTTTTTGCTTTGCTCTCTATTATTCTTGTGATTTTTTCCTGTCTGGGCGTAGTTTTCTCTCCTTTTATTGTTAAAGTAATGGCGTGGGGTTTCGCAGATGAGAAGGTTAAATTTGAACTGACTGTTCTTTTAACCCGTATTATGTTCCCCTATATCTTCTTCATTTCCTTGGTTGCCTTATGTATGGGGGTTCTCAATTCTTTGAAACATTTTGCCGCCCCTGCATTAGCCCCGGTTCTGCTCAATCTGTCTATGATTCTATCGGTCGTTATTTTGATGCCTTATTTCTCTCAACCCGTTCTGGCTCTGGCTTTTGGTGTTATCCTGGGTGGATTTTTGCAGCTGGCCCTACAGATTCCATTCCTTAAGGGAAAAGGATTCGATTTTAAGTTCAACCTCAGATTTTCACATCAGGGACTTAAAAAACTGGCAAAGCTTATGATTCCTGCTGTTCTGGGTGCTGCGGTTTACCAGATAAACATAGTGGTTATTACCATAATTGCTTCTCTTCTGCCTGCCGGCAGCGTCTCCTACCTTTACTATTCAGACAGGATATTTCAATTCCCTTTGGCACTTTTTGGTATTGCCCTGGCAACAGCTTCTTTGCCTGCAATGTCAGACCATGTTGCTCACAATCAAATGCAAGAGCTGAAGGATACCCTCTCTCATGCCCTTAGATTAATTCTCTTTATTACTATTCCAGCAATGGTGGGATTGAGTGTGTTACGGCTTCCTATTGTTCGTATCCTCTTCCAGAGGGGGGCATTTACGGCTGATGCTACTTCTCTGACTGCTCAAGCGCTTCTCTGGTTTGCTGTGGGATTGTGGGCAGTTGCGGGGGTAAGAGTGGTGGCAAATGTCTTTTACGCCTTACAGGATATCTGGACACCTGTTAAGGTGGCTCTGCTTTCCATTATATTTAATCTTGTCATGTGTTTAGTGTTGATGGGGCCCATGAAACATGCGGGGTTAGCGCTGGCGGTCTCTCTCTCTTCCATGCTCAATCTAGCGATTCTCCTTTTGGTTTTAAGAATGAGACTGGGGAGGCTGGGTGTGAAAAAGGTTGTATTCTCTTCAGTTAAGATTTTATTCTCCTCTGCCATTATGGGTATTGTGGTTCATTTTACCTATCACAGTGAATTTTGGGTAACCCATAGATTACCCCTGCAAAATGTGGTTGTCCTCGGTGTGAGTATCTTTTCGGGTGTGGTGATTTTCGCTTTCTGCTCTTATTTGCTCAAAAGCGCTGAGCTTTTGTCCCTGTGGGAGAGTTTTAGGAAAGGGAGAAATAGAAAATGAATAGTAAAAAAAGAAATCTATCCCCTGTATGCTATTCTGTTTTTAAAACAGCCATTGGCTGGTGTGGTTTGCTTAGATCTAAAAAGGGAATTATAATAAGATTGTTTATAGGGTATAAAGAGCGTGACCAACTTCTGAAACAAATCTTACATGAGTTTGGAAGTGGTTTAGAGAAAACTCCTGCCACAGGAGAAATAATGGATAAGATTAAACGCTATTGTTCAGGTGAGAAGATTGTCTTTAAAAAAAATGATCTTAACTGGTTTTTGCTCACACCCTTTCAGCAAAAGGTTTTTAAGGCAGCAATAAAAGTACCTTATGGAACAGTTGAAACATATGCCAGTCTTGCCCGAAAGGCAGGTTGTCCCAATAGTTCACGGGCAGTAGGAAATGCCCTGGCCAGGAACCCTTTCCCTCTATTTATTCCCTGTCATCGCATCGTAAGAGGAGACGGAAAGCTGGGTGGATTCTCTGCAGGTGGAGGGACAGCTTTAAAAAGAAAGCTTTTGGAACTGGAAGAAGTAAGTGTTGCTAACCGGATAAAGATACACCCCGTTTTATTCTTGACAATCTTTAAAAATTATTGTTAACAGATTGTATTAGAATT
Organism: uncultured Thermodesulfobacteriota bacterium; assembly: GCA_964580455.1. Taxonomy (GTDB): domain Bacteria; phylum Desulfobacterota; class WTBG01; order WTBG01; family WTBG01; genus CAZOKO01. Next base: position 2,855 of record CAZOKO010000112.1, read on the forward strand.
TTGTGTTATGTTAATTCCCTACATCTATGCCCCCGTAGCTCAGTAGGATAGAGCAATGGATTCCTAATCCATGGGTCGCACGTTCGAATCGTGTCGGGGGCACCAACTAAATCAATAAGTTAGACCCTCTATGCATTTGCTCTAACCTCCCTAAATATGCTGATTGTGCCCGTAAATTATTAATTTTTTCGCCTATCACCTCTTAATTTCCTTCATTAACCATACCTCATTTTGATGTACTCTTTTAAATGCCGTATTCGATCATTGATCTGGGATTGACATTTCTGTTGTTCTATGATTAAATAATTTAAACTGTTCAATTAAGGTAGATAGGTTTCAGGAAGGTGAAGTTATACGACTACCTTTTGGGATACTCACCCGAATAACTTATCTGCCTTTTTGTTTGAGTTGGGACTTTTAAGATTGCCAATTTTCACTATCGAAAAATCAATAAGTTAGGGTAAAAAAGTACACAAATTTTCGCACGTTCAATACCTGGCACTCACTTGTGTACTTCTTTATTTTCCTGTACATCTTCATCTGTAGCTTAGCGCTTGGAATATAAAGATTTCTTTCTATATTAACGAGTATTTTCCTGCTTATCCCGATTTTCTGGGAAAACGCCTCCTGGGTCAAATTGAAGCCTTTCCTAAATTCTTTCACCAATCCATCTTCAATTGCTTTGATGAAATCATCAGGGGACATGTTTTTTTCTTCAGGCTTTGCATCGGCTAATTTCATGGTGTATTTTGCACATATAATGTAACCCCCTTTAGCTGGGTCAACTGCAGGATCAATGTTATCTGTGTAGAGTTCACCACAGATCTTACATGGTAATGTTCTGCCTTTAATTGCTCTGCTCTTTACTGCCATAGATCTTAATATCCTCTTTATTCATGTAAGATATGCCAAGTTCTCACGTATATTGATAATAGATTGATAGCTTTTCCGTTTTTTATCTCCTGGGGAGTGGCAACAACCATTCCCTTTTTTATTGCCCGAATTAAAGTATTTCTCCAACATTGCCGATAAGTATTATATGGCTGACAACTTTTTCATTGTTCCATCTCCTTTCCCAGGGGAGTGATGCTTAAGGCATCATTTCCCTTTTTGTTTCATTCACCAGGCTTGACTTTTGTAACCCCCCCCTTTTATGGTGTCAGTTATTTCCTGAGAGTAGCGATTCGTTGTCTTTTTGTAGCCCAAAGCCTCAAACTCTGCACATTTCTCTTCATTTTCCCTTACTCTTAAACTGTGATATGGAAGTGAGTGGACTTGACACTATCCTCTATAAGGATGATTACCCAAGAACCGAGTATTTGGGAGTGCCATGTCCTACGTGTTCCAGGATTAAATATCCCTGCTCATATCCTGAGCAAGGAGATCTTAAATGATTGAAAGGGCATATTCTAGAAGGCAGGAGTTGTAAAGGAGGGACTCCTGTCTTTATTTGATACTACCAAAGAGACTGTCGAAAAACCCTAAAACCCTCATGTTGAGCTTTGTAACTACTTGACTTGACTATTCTTAAAATTCATAAAAATGCGAATTTGGACTTTTTCGACAGTCTCAAACGTAGTCTACAATAAATTAAATTTCATCAGAAGCTGGCTTTTGCCTATGGTAAGTATGGTTGAGAGCGAGGTTTACGAAGGTTACATCACGAAGTGTTAAATATTTCGGCTCCCTGGTTGGCGTCCGTAGTAGTATTGAAGTGCAGTGAGCAGATAGGAGACACAATGTGGGGTGTTCGGCAGTTGTTTGGAGTTTGTCAATGGAAGTCTTTTACTCCCTTAAGCCGCTTTAATCTTATTTCTTAATACCATTCCTTCTTGTACCAACCTTAATATTTGATCTATTTTAAATGGTTTGTAGGCAATAAGATTGACTCCTCGTTCTCTCATCTCGGATTCCTTCAGTTCTACATTCCACCCCGTAATAATCGCAACAGGTATCTTTTTATTTATGTTTTTAACTGTTTCTGCCACCTCCCAGCCAGATGTCCCGGGCATTCCCAGATCCGTAAATACCAGATCAAAATCCTTCTTCTTAAACATGTCTATCCCTTGATGCCCATCAGAGGCCGTTTTAACCTGGTGGCCATTTTCAATCAGGATATCAGCGAGAAGATTACGCACCTCTTCCTCGTCTTCAATAACCAAAATAGTAGACTTTCTCTTCTCTTCTGGTATGGGTTTTGTTTTTTCTTCTTCGACACGGATATTATCAGAGATAGGGATCGTTATGGTAAAGGTGGTACCCTCACCTTCAACACTATCTACACTAATAGTTCCTCCATGACGATTGATGATCCCATAGGAGACACTCATGCCCAGTCCAGTCGATTGAACACCTTTGGTGGTGAAAAAGGGATCAAATATCCTGTTTCTTATAACTTCAGAGATGCCAACACCCGTATCCTCAACTTTTATAGAAATATGGTTGTTTTCCTTTAAAGTCTTGATTTTGATGCTTCCACCTTGAGGCATGGCATCTATGGCATTATTGATAAGATTGGTAAATACTTCTCTTACCTCAGATGCACTTCCTGATGTAGGAGGAAGAGGAGAAAGCTCTTTTTGAATGGTAATCGTTATTCCTTTTGACTCCGCGTCATTCTTCCACCTCACGCTGGTAAATTCCAGAGCATTATCGACTAATTCATTCATATCAATTTGAGTAAACTCTTTGTCGTCAACCCGCTTTCTGGAGAACTCCTGAATTCTCCTTACTGTCTCAGCACCATCTAATGAGGCTTTTTCCATAACTTCTAAACTTGCCTTTAGATTAAGTGCTGACTTTCTTTTCTCTTGTTTCCCGGAAGTGGGTTTAATTTGCATTTTCAAGAGTTGAACTCTTCCCAGGATAGCAGCAAGCACATTGTTAAAATCATGGGCTATACCTGCTGCCATTTCACCCAATGCCTTCAACTTTTCTACTTTAATAAGTTTCTCCTGAGTTGTCTCCAGTTCATTATATGCTTTTTCTAACTTTTTATTGGACATGGTTAATTCCTGAGTCTTCTTCCTTAATTCTTTTTCCGATTTTTTCAACTCATTATAGTAAGTAGCATTATTCAAAATAGAGGATACAAAGGCAGCGAATATGGTAATTAACCTCATCTCATTATGATTAAAGGCATGAGTTTGGGAACTGCTAAGATTGATTACACCCAGGACACGACTTTGCAAAACAAGAGGGCAACAAAGGAGTGAACTAATCGGGAATTTACTTTTTCTGCTATGATCAAAACGCTCATCGTTATTTACATCATCAATCAGAATTGCCTTGCCTTCAAGGGCGACATTGCCAGCAACTCCTTCTCCAACTGAGAAAGTGACACTTGACTTATTTATATCTTCAAAAAAAGTGATTTTTTTTTCTCGCTTTCCACAGGCTACTTTAAGAATTAAATTCTCTGAGTGGTGGTCCTTTAACAGCAGAGAACAGTTTTCGGCACTAGTCTCTTCAATGATAATATAAGCCAAATTTCGGCAAAATGATTCAAGGTTAAACGTAGTACTGATGATGTCACCAACCCTCTTAAGTAGAGAGAGTTCCCTTACTTTCTCCTCAAATCGAAGATTGCCTTCTTCTAAAAGTCTTGCATATAGATCACGTTCTTCAGTTAATCTTTTTACTTCATTTTGAATAGAATCTTTTTCACTCATACGTTACCTTATTTAATTGATAGAGTTTATAAATGCCTGAACTTTTTCTTCTTCACTTTGAAGTTCCTTGACAATACTATCTATTTCTTCCTCTTTAATCTGGAGGGTTTCTTTTGCAGCCTTCTGGAAATAAGGTATGCCATTGTCCCCGCTATTAGATATTTTGGCTTTCTTACAAATAATATCGGCAAGATGTACAATAGAAACTTGTAGAATATTTTCCTGATCTACTTCTCCTACCTGATGATGGTATGCAATAGGAAAGTTTAGAGATGGGGGGAAACTCCATTTACTGCTTAACCATCCACCAACATCTGCGTGGCTGAATCCTAAGATCTCTTTTTCAACGTCCACTATGCTGACTTCTTCTCTTTGAACTTCCTCCAGTACTATTCTATATTCTTCGGCAAAGAAATTATTTATGATCAATTTGCCCATATCGTGAAGGAGAGAGGCGGTGGAAACCATCTCTAGGTTTAATTCACCTATCTTTTTACAGATGATTGTGGCAGCCAGCGAACAACCCACAGAGTGTTTCCAAAACTCATCTGACATGAAAGAGTTCTCATTGGTCGCAACCCTCATGAAGTTAAACACAGCTATTCCCACTGATAACCTCTTTACCTCATCAAATCCCAGAATGGTAATTGCATGCTGGACACTTGAGACTTCCCTTGAGAACCCATAATAGGCAGAATTAGCCACCTTCAATAATCTAAAGGAAATGGCTTGATCATAAGTGATCAATCTGCTTAAATCCTTCGCTGAAGTCCTTTCATCTTTAACCAGTGACACAACTTTATGAGCTATGTCTGGAAGTGTAGGAAGATTACTGATTTTACTGGTAATTAGTTGTTCTGCTTGTTCCCGATCCATAATACTTGAAAGGAATTAGAAAATTTAAGGATAAAGTGTGTTTTGAAAACTGACATTGATTTCAATTTTCTCTTTAAAAATAAGCTGATCTTTTGTCTTTATCTCTATCATTCATATCAGTTACCAAAATACTGAATAATCTTAACTGATTAAATCTTCCTGTCTATACCTATAAAACTATCGGTAATTATTTATAAATCTGGCTCTTCCTCAGAATCTGTGGGTAAAGCAGTAAAAAGATAAGCATTGTTGGAC
>CAZOKO010000113.1:0-7607 GCA_964580455.1 uncultured Thermodesulfobacteriota bacterium
TATTCTGTATTATCAATATTAGCATACATCTTGAGTTTTATTTGTATGCATTATTTCTTTGGACAGGCTGAGGCATTTAGTGCGATTATCCCGGTAATTGCGATGGGATGGTTGTATGGGTCTAAAGCAGGAGTATTTTGCGCCTTACTTTGTTTCCCTGCCAACAGTATCCTATATACACTTTTTGGACTAAATTGGTTTGAAAAATTAATATTAAGTGGTGGGGGTGCCGCAGGGAATATTGCCCTTATTGTAATCGGTGTTACAGTGGGGCGCATGAGTAGTTTAAACATGCATTTAAAAGAGGAGCTTTATAATCGTAAGCGGGCTGAAGAGAAACTGAATGAAGCAAAAGATTATTTGGATAATGCATTTGAGAACTCATTAGATGCAATTATTATTTCTGATAACAATGGATATCTCACTAGGATTAACAAATCTTTTTTGAAAATGATTGGTGTTAAAGAAGATGAGATAATCGGAAAACACTTGGCTGAACTCTCACCACTGGAAGAAGGAAATCATGAATCTACCACAGGGGAATCATTACAAATAGGTAGGGAGTATTTGGATAATGCTTTAGTATTCGCAGCAAAATTGCTTGAAGAAGGAAAGATAGCAAATTATGAGAGCTATAATCGCAGCGACAAGAAAGTAGTGCCTGTTGAGTCAAATATGTCTTTATTATACAACGAAAAAGGTGAACAACTTGGGGCGATAGGTATAATCAGAGACATCACCGAAAGGAAAAAGATGGAAAAACAGCTATTCCAATCAGAAAAGTTAAGGTCATTGGGAGAACTGGCAGGAGGAGTAGCCCATGATTTCAATAACGTATTAGCTGCTATCCTGGGCAGAGCACAGCTGTTAAAAATGTGCATAAAAACCACACAGGAGAAAGAGGAAAGAAGAAAATCGGTAATTGAAATGAAGAGAGGTTTGGAAATTATTGAGCAAGCTGCCTTAGATGGTGCAGAGACTGTTAGAAGGATTCAGGAGTTTTCTCGCAAGAGGGAAGATGATAAATATTTTAGAAAAGTTGACTTAAATGAGATTATAGAACATGCCCTGGAGTTTACCCAATCAAGGTGGAAGGATGATGCTGAGTCAAAGGGGATAAAAATTAGAATTGTTAAAGAGCTTTCTCCTCTTTCTCCTACAGCAGGATGTGCCTCAGAGCTAAGAGAAGTATTTACCAATCTTATCAACAATGCCTTGGATGCCATGCCTCAGGGTGGTCAAATTAAGATCAAGACCTTTAAGGAAAACAGCCATATTTCAATTGAAGTAGAAGATACGGGTACCGGTATTCCAGAATCCATACGAAATAGGATCTTTGACCCTTTCTTCACTACCAAAGGTGTACAGTCTACTGGTTTGGGTATGAGTGTCTCTTATGGAATTATTAATCGTCATAAAGGAACTGTCAAGGTAGATGGTGTTGAAGGTGAGGGAACCACTTTTACCATAAAACTTCCAATCATTAAGGATATAGGTAAGGAAGAAGGAGTAAAACCCATGCCAGACAAAAAAAGGAAAGCCAGTATTTTGGTTATTGAAGATGAAGAGGAGGTACGTAATCTCCTCTCTGATATCCTAATTAAGGGTGGTCATGATGTTGAAATTGCTATTGATGGAAGCAAGGGTGTAGAAATGTTTAAGGAGAAGAAATTTGATCTGGTTTTTACCGATTTGGGAATGCCTGGTATGTCTGGCTGGCAGGTAGCAGAAAAGATTAAAAGCATTAAAGGGGGAATACCTGTAGCCATGATTACCGGATGGGGCATAACCCTGGAGGAACCACAGAGAAGAGAAAGTGGGGTTGATCTCATTATTAAAAAACCCTTCCATGTAGATCAGGTTCTCAGATTAGTTCAAGAAGGTATGGCACTCAATGATCGTTTTAAAGAGGTTTGAGAGGGGCTATTGTAGTGAAAAAGAGGCCAACTTAAAAGCCCATTATTTGGAAGGATTTAAGGAAAAAAGTTATGAGGAGAGAAGTTAAGGGGGTTGACGAAGCATTAGAGATTTTAGAAACAAATTGTGTTTATTGGATAACCACAAACAGAATTGAAAACAGTTTATGGGAAAGAGGCGTGGCTTTTTTCGATAGAAGTCATTGCCGTGTTGCTTATTATGATGAGGTACATAACGTACTTTCAATTCACTAAAAAGTATATATTTTAATATTTTTTTTCAAACTCTTTAGCCTTCTCCCATAATTTATCCATTTCTTTAAGGGATGTCTGTTTTATATCTCGATCGGCATCACGTAATGATTTTTCAATGTAGTGGAATCGGTTTATAAACTTTTTATTGGTTTTCCTGAGTGCTTTCTCGGAATCCATTTTCATAAACCTTCCAAGATTTACCAGAGAGAACAAAAGATCCCCCAGCTCATTTTCTATCGCTCTTTTTTCTTTGTCTTCAATGCTCTTTTTTAGCTCTCCCAATTCTTCTTCGATTTTACTGATTACCTGTTTGGGAGTTTCCCAATCAAATCCTACGCGGGACGCCTTTTGAGTGAGAAGTTGAGCCTGGAAGAGTGCGGGCAGGAACTCATGGACACCATCTAAGATAGAGTTGCCAGCGGTTGGTTTACCCTCTGCTTCTTTGATTTTACGCCAGTTGGTTTTTACCTCGTCAGCGTCTTTGACGCTTTTGTTTTCAAAAACATGAGGATGACGTTTGATCATCTTATTCATCACTGTGTCAATCACTTCATAGATGTCAAAAACATCTCTCTCACAAAATATATCTACCAGAAAAGCAATTAAAAAGAGAAGATCACCCAGCTCTTCTTTAATCTTTGAAGAATCATTCAGATCGATAGCATCGAGCACTTCATAGGCTTCGCCAATAAGATAAGATTTGAGATCAGATACTTTCTGTTTCCTATCCCAGGGACAGCCTTCAGGCCCCCTTAATCTTCTAACCAGTGCCATGAGTTCTTCCAAATTATTTTTGCTTTTCATCGAGTGCCCTTCCGCTAACCAGCTGCAATTCAAAGGTTTTAAATTATGTTTTTCCGGATGAAAATACTTGCATTTAAAGTTCTTGTATGATAGGAAATTCAATACATCCAAAGGAAAAAGACTATGTCCCCGTTGTTTTGAACAGCGGGGCTGTTCACTTTTAAACCTTTTATGCCGATAAGAAATAGAATGAATATTGTATACAATACTATTTCTTTTAATACCAGTAGCAAAACAGATATCATCGATATTACTCCTGAGGTAGAGGATAAGGTGGTGTCCTCAGGGATAAGCGATGGAAACCTCCTGCTTTTTATCTCAGGTTCTACAGCCTCTATTACTACTATAGAATATGAATCTGGTGTAATAAACGATTTAAAAAGAGCCATTGAACGGATAGCTCCTCAAGATGTGCAGTATGAGCACGACCGCAGGTGGGGAGATGGCAATGGCTACTCCCATGTAAGAGCTGCTCTCATGGGAGCTTCTTTACATGTTCCCATAAGAGAGAGCAGGTTGCTGCTGGGTACCTGGCAGCAAATTGTTTTGCTTGATTTTGATAACCGTCCCAGAAGGAGAGAGGTTCAAGTTCAGATTTTAGGTGTCTGATTCTAAAAGTTATAATCATCATTTTAAAGGAGTTTTATTGGCTAAGAAAGGTATAGAAACTACTTCAAAATTGGTTTTTGAAGAAAACAACCTCGTAAAGACCCTGCTTGGGGAATACGATGAAAACTTGAAATTTATAGAAAATGCCCTAAAAGTTAAGATTAATGTAAGAAGTAACACCATTAGTATTCATGGAGAGACAGGTGATGTTCAATTAACCAAGAGATTATTGCAAGAGCTCTATTTCCTTATTGAATCCAAACATTCTGTTTACCATAATGAGATTAATTATGCTATCAAGATCTTGAAAGATGATGAAACTGCTAATTTAAAAAATATCTTTCTGGATACTATTCATGTTTCTCCTAAACAAAGACTGATTTCACCAAAAAGCATTGTTCAAAAACAGTATATTGATGCCATAAGACAATACGATATAGTCGTCAGCATTGGACCAGCAGGAACTGGTAAGACCTATTTAGCCATGGCTATGGCTATTTCCGCACTGATTAAAAAAGAGATTGATCGAATTATTTTAACCAGACCGGCTGTGGAGGCTGGTGAAAAACTGGGATTCTTACCTGGGGATCTTTATGAGAAGGTCAATCCCTATCTCAGGCCTTTATATGATGCACTGCACGATATGATAGATTTAGGCAAAGCTTCCAAATTGCTCCAGAAGGGTATTATTGAGGTTGCACCGCTGGCTTTCATGAGAGGCCGTACATTAAATGACTCTTTTGTAATCCTGGATGAGGCTCAGAACACAACTTCTGAACAAATGAAGATGTTCCTCACGCGGTTGGGGTTTAGTTCCAAAGCAGTCATTACTGGAGATATTACGCAGACAGATCTGCCTGCTGGAAAACCTTCGGGATTAATAGAGATCCAAAAAATACTGGCGGATATCGAAGGGATAAAGTTTGTTTACTTCTCAGAAAAAGATGTTGTCAGGCACCCTTTGGTACAAGAAATCATCGTAGCCTACGATAAAGCTGAAACCAGATTGAATAACTGATAAATATCTAACCAGATCATAAAGGTAATTAGCAAATCCCCCCTTTACTAAAGGGGGGAATGTGAGGGACATCATTAGAGGGATGATGGGAACAATTTAATGTCCTGAATAACTTTACGACAAAGACAAGATATGTTCCGTTTCGATAAGAAAAAGAAAATAGTTTCATTCATGGATCCCTTTTTTCAGAAGTTTAATATTTTTAAACTTCCTGCTTTATATAAAGGGACCCTTCTATTCATTACCTGTCTGATTGTTGCCAGACTTATTGCTCCCATAATACCAACAGTCGTTCCTTCCTATCAGGCTGGAGATATTCCTGACCAGAATATAAAAGCCACTCAGGATTTTCTGGTTGAGGATACTGTTTCTACAACTAAAAAGCGGTTGGAAAATGAGGGGAAAAGTCCTTCAGTTTATGATTTTGATGGCAATGCCCCTGAAGATGTAAAAAACAGGTTGCTTTCCACCTTTAATCAATTGAGGGAAATATCTGAGAATTCAACGGATAAATCATCTTTTGATGATAAAAAGAAGAAATTTCAGGAATCACTGGGAATAAACATTTCTTACAAGCACTTTAGAAGCCTTAGCAAATACCGTTTTAAAGGTAGCACTGCCGATGATATCCTTGCCCTGGTGATCCCTTTATTAAGCAAGAAGGTATTGAATGATAAGGCAGTATTGGAAAGTGAAAGAACAAAGGGAATTATCATAAGAAATGTGCAAACTCAAAAAGAGTTATTCGTAACAGACTTCTCTTCTATCCTCAGTTTAGACGAGGTAAAGGAAGAACTGGTTGAGAAATCAAGAAAGGAGCTGGGGAAAACTCCCAGGTCATTGAGGCTGGCATCTGTTGATATTGCAAAGAAATTGTTGAATCCTACACTCACCTTTAATAAAAACGAGACCGAAGCAGAAAAGCTGAAAGCTTGGGAAGAGACCAACCCGGTTTACTTCAAACTGAAAAAGGGTGAGATGATTGTAAGGGAAGGAGACAGAATCACTGAAGAAACACTGCTTAAGCTCCAGGCATTAAGTCAGCTTAAAAAGGAAAGCAATCCTCTTTTTTCCACGATAGGCATCTTCTCCCTGATTTTACTGATTTCTTCGCTTTTCTATGCCTTTTTCCCTGGCACTATCAGAAGGTTCAATCTCAGAAATAAAGATTATTTTCTGTTAAGTCTCGTTTTGATTGGAATGGTGATAACAGTTAATTCTTCTATTTTCTTATCAGCGGCTATTGCTAAGGCATTCCCTTTCCTTCCTCATAACGCCAGTTTGTATGCTACTCCCTTCGCTCTGGGAGCCATATTGATTGCCGTTGTGCTTAATGTTGAGCTGGCTGCCATGTTTTCGGTTGTTCTCTCTATCATCACCGGTATCTTGCTTGAAAATCAATTGGAGTTTTTTATTTATCCTTTCATTGCCAGCATAGTTGCTGCTCAGCAGGTAGTTTTGTGCAAAGAGAGGAAAACCCTTATTCGAGCCGGTCTTATAACCGGTGTGGTTAATGTCTTATTGATATTCTGTTTTGCGCTTATTAAGAAAAGCCTGTTTGATTTCGATGCGCTTATTTATTTAAGCTTCGGTTTTCTGGGAGGGATAATAACGGGCATTTTTGCCACGGGAGTCGTCCCTGTAATTGAAATTGCCTTTGGTTATACTACCAATATTAAGCTTATAGAAATGGCTGATCTCAACCAGCCACTTTTAAAGGAATTGAGTATCAAGGCACCAGGTACCTACCAGCATAGTATTATGGTAGGAAATCTTGCTGATTCCGCTGCTGAAGCTGTCGGAGCTAATTCTCTCCTTGCCAGGGTGAGTGCATATTATCATGATATAGGTAAAATCAAGAAAGCCACCTATTTTGTTGAAAATCAAGTCAAAGGGGGAAATAAACATGAAAAACTTTCTCCCAGTATGAGCAGTCTTATCCTGCTTGCACATGTCAAGGATGGGGTAGAACTGGCCAGGGAAAATAGATTGGGGCGTACTATCCGGGACATTATTAAGCAGCATCACGGTACCAGTTTAATCAGTTACTTTTATCAAAAGGCTAAAAACCAGCAAAACTCCGGTTCACAACCCATTAGCGAAAAGGATTTTCGCTATCCCGGACCCAAACCCCAGTCTAAGGAGGCAGCGCTGGTTATGCTTGCTGATGCAGTGGAAGCAGCATCTAAGACATTAGCCGAACCCACCCCTGCCCGTATCCAGGGGATGGTACAGAAACTTATAAACAGTAGTTTTACCGATGGGCAACTGGATGAGTGTGAATTAACCCTGAAGAACTTACACTCTATTGCTAATAGTTTCAGTCGCATCCTGACCAGTGGTGTTTTCCATCAGCGTGTAGAATACCCATCATTGGAATTAGAGGGAAACGGAGGGAAGAAAAAAATAAATGGTAAGGATAAGAAATCAGCAGAAGAAGATAAGGATAAGCCAAAAGTGGATAAAGGAGGTAGTGAAAGAGATCTTAAAAGACTTGGGATATCAAAAGTGGGAAACCAGCATTCTTCTGGTAGATGATAAACAAATCAAAGTAATTAATGAAAAATATCTTTATCGCAACAGACCAACCGATGTTATTTCGTTTTCCCAGATAGAAGGAGAGTTCAGCCGTATCAATACCCGCCTTTTAGGTGATGTCGTTATTTCGGTAGAAGCTGCAAGACGTCAGGCTAAGGAAGCCAGCACTACATTACAGCATGAAATTGCTTTCCTGCTTATACATGGTATTCTTCATCTGCTGGGTTATGATCATGAGAGTTCAGCTGAGAAAGCCCGTGAAATGGAGGTTAAAGAAAAAGAGCTTTTGGGCAAAATAGAAAGCCGCATCAAATCCTGAAACTGCCTTCCTCCTTTTTCCTGAACATTTTTCTTTCTCCTCAGTTAGGAAAAAAGTTTTCCCCCTGTAACTTTAACAAAACACCACTATGGAAAATAATGGTTCTTTAAAGTTTTGAGTGGGTAACATTGAACATGCTATAATCCTG
>CAZOKO010000114.1:0-7555 GCA_964580455.1 uncultured Thermodesulfobacteriota bacterium
TGTTTAACTGATGACTATAAACTTGCGATATTTAATCAAACAAATATTACCAATATAATAGCCCAGGAAGTAAATAATCCTAAGAGTGCAAATATTGCTTGTTTTAAAGTTGATCGTTTCACTCTGTATCTTCCTCTATCTGGTTTGCTCCTATGCGATAATTTGTATTGACTGGGTTGAATTATCATCAAAGAATTACGAGTTCCGTAAAATAAGTATTTTTTATGCAATTCTCTGATAAATACTTGTTAATATTACTGGTAATTTCCTTCCTTAATATCTCTTTGCCATGTGAGCTTTTAACTTCTTTTGGGGATTTGCTAAGAACAAGATTAATAATCTCTTTCCTGAGTTCAGATACCTTTTTGTCTATATCTTTTTTAAAACCTTTATTTATCAACTCAATAGTAACAGTCACTTTGACAAATTTTGTCTTTCCGGACTTTACAGCTAACGGCAAGAAAAATTTCATGTCATACACATGCCCAGATGCCTCTTCCAAAGACATCACTTTCCCATCACTACTAGAGCGAAAGTTAGACACTACAGAAAAACCAATTAACCCTAAAATCAGTACGGTAATACCCATTCCTGAGATGACCCATTTTTTATCGAACCGTTTGTTGAATTTATTCAGGAACTCATTTTTCCACGTAACCCACTCTTCATCTGTGATATTTTTTTCATCCTCTCCAGTAAGCTCTTCCGATGAAACTAAACCTGTCTCCCCTTTTTCCCCATCAGCAACAGCCTCTTCCCCTTCTTTTGGTGTATCTTCCTCTACTTCTCCTTTTGCAGCTTCAGCTTTCGTTTCCTCAACTTCTACTCTCATCTCTTTTTCAGTTGGTTCTTTCTCCTCTTCACCTTCCTCTGCAACAACTTCTTTCTCTTCCGATTCACCCTGATCTGCGGTTTTTTCCTCTGCTGATTCTTCTAACTTTGCTGTCTCTTCTGCTTTTTCCTCTTTAACCTCACCTTCTGCTTCCTTTTCTGAAACGGCACTTTCAACTTTCGTTTCCTCAACTCCTTTTATGGTCTTCTCCTTCGCCGATTCTTTCTCCTCGCCACCTTCCTCTGCAACAACTTCTTTCTCTTCAGTTTTCCCTTGATCCACAGTTTTATTCTCAGTCAATTCTTCTGACTCCAGTTTCTCCTCAATAATTTCTTTTCCCGGTTCCCCCATTTGCTGTTCTTTATCCTTTACCTTTGCCTCACCCAAATCCGCTTCAACCCGCACCTCTTCTGAAGACATCTCATCCTTAACTTTATCTTCGTCAGGCAATTCCTGCCCTTCTGCTTTCTTTACATCAATCTCTTCTTTTTCTTCCGCCAGCAACTCATTCCCCTCTTTGTTTTCCCCTTCAACAACTTTTTCTGCTTCAGGTCCATCCGACGCAGCCACTTTTTCTTCCACCTCTTCCTTCACTTTCTCGTCATTAGATGAATCCGCAGAGCTGGCATCTATTTCACTTTCTTCAACCATCTCATCGCCTTTGATTTCCGCAACTTCTTTTACTTCCCCATCAATCTCCTGAACATCCTGCACCTTATCCTGACTGGGATTGCCATCGACTACATCAACACCATCCACAGAATCAGCATTGGATTTGTTCTTAATTTCTTCAGCCATAATATTAATTTCTCCCTATCCAGTAAAATTATCTTCCCTTGTGCTTCACTCCCACCAAATAAAGGTAAAGCTGTATTATATATCGGAAATTATGTGTGGATTAATTAGGGAATTTTAATTTTTGGTTGGCAATATAGAAATCAGGGCGCAGATTAATGCAGGTAAAAACCCTTAACTTCGACGATTTGAGAGATGAAAAAAGGAAGGAAATACTATATGATGATTAAACCGCTAAAATATTTTTGACAGTGGAGAGGAGCTCCTCTAAATCTGCTGATTTAATGATATAAGCATCTGAAGCCCAAGTCTGAAAGTCATGTTTATATTCCTCATATGCGGTGCAGAGGATTATAGGAATATCTTTAGATTTCTCCCTGATAATATTCATGGTTTCCACACCATCGAGTCCTGGCAATCGAATGTCTAAAATAATCAGATCAAGTTGATGAAGACCAAACTTTTCTATAGCCTCTCTACCATTAGACGCTTGAATAACCTCATAACCTAAATCCTGCAACTCTTCCTTATAAAGTAATCTGATATTCTCCTCATCTTCAACTACTAAGATTGTGCTCATTCACCTTACCTATCTTCAAATTCGGTACTTTTTCCCTTCATATTAAAAATACTATCATTCCCCAGAAAGGGCAGGTAAAGCTTCTCGTAAAAACTTTGCAGCATCTTCCGGTGCAGTAGGATTGATATAGAAACCTGATCCCCACTCAAAACCCGCAACCCGGGTCAACCTTGGAATAATCTCAAAATGCCAGTGATAATAATCATTAATCTTTTCATTAGCAGGTGAGGTATGTAACATAAAATTATATGGGGGATCTCCCAGAACCACATCCAACCTTCTTAATACATCTGAAAAAATTCCTGCCAAAGAGGCATAGAGCAATTCTGAGGTCTCTTCAAAGGAGGAGTTATGTCGTTGGGGAAGAATCCATATCTCAAAAGGAAAGCGGGAAGCAAAAGGCGCTATAGCCAGAAATTCCTGATTTTCACTTATTATTCTGACAGCTTGTTCCTTTTCTTGCCTTACAATATCGCAAAAAATACATCGCTCTTTATAACTAAAATATTCCTTTGAACTATTGAGCTCTTCCATCAATCTCTTAGGTACCACGGGGAGTGCAATCAGCTGAGAATGAGGATGTGCCAGAGAAGCGCCTGCAGTTTCTCCCTGATTTCTGAAGATAAAAACATATCTGAATCGCTTATCTTTATATAACTCATTTATTCTACTCCTATAAGTTAGAAGAACTTTTTCAAAGTGTGAAGGAGAAATGGATGAAAGCGTCCCATTATGATCCGGGCATTCAATGATAACCTCATGAGCTCCCACACCATTCATTTTGTCATAGATACCTTCACCTCTTCGATCAAGCTCACCCTCTATCCTCAGTGCTGGAAATTTATTAGGAACTACCCTTAAACTCCATCCCGTAGTATTGGGTTGAGAACCCTGGGGACGATAAGCAAATACCTCCGGTGGTGTCTTATCTTCATTACCAGGACAAAGTGGACAAAACCCTCCAGTTTGTTTCTTTTCTGAAGCACTAAAGCTCGAAGGTCTTTTTCCCCTTTCAGTCGAGATAATTACCCATCTTCCTATAACAGGGTCTTTCCTTAATTCAGGCAATTTTTACTCCTTATCGCTTTAAACCTATTTACCAACTGTTTTTATTTATTAAGGTATACAGAATAGGAAAAACCTATCTTTAAATAACTTGAGGATAAATGAAAATAACAACTGAATCTGCGGTAGGCTTCTGTCGCGGTTCTTCTATAATCCGGGGTTTTTTGTATTTTCTTAAGGTCACTGCTGGCAAAGAAATTAGCAGGAATTACTATAACAGACCTTTAAGAAAAATTTCTAATGACTTCCTATTTTCTCTTTTTCTTCTTCTTCAGTTTTACAATCGATACAAAGAGTTGTTACAGGTCTCGCCTGCAGCCTTTCCTCAGATATCTCCTCTCCACACACCTCGCAAATTCCAAACGTGCCTTTCTCAATCCTGTCCAAGGCTTCTTCGATCTTGAGAATAAGTTTTCTTTCTCTATCTCTTATCCTCAACAGGAAATTCCTATCTGATTCTAAAGAAGCTCGATCTGTTGGGTCAGGAAAGGTCTCTTCTTCATCACTCATATCTCCAACTGTTTTCCCAGCTTCAGCTAATAATTTCTCTAGCCTTTTAGTCAAAAGATCTTTAAAATATTTTATTCTATCCTTTTCCATGGAATCATCTCGATGCGTTTAATCAAAGCAATCAACCTAATACATTTGTACTATATTGTATAATAATATGAGCAATTGTAAAGCAAAATCTTAGTAGTTTTAAATCTGGTATGTCCCGCTTTTCCCACCACTTTTTTTTATCAATTTTACCTGAGAAATCACCATTCCCCTATCCACCGCTTTGCACATATCATAGATGGCAAGTGCTGCCGCACTGACAGCAACCAGTGCCTCCATCTCCACTCCCGTTCTACCTCTCACTTTTACTTTGGATTTAATTTCAATGATACTCTCCTCTTCACGCGGTTGAAAAAGTACTTCAACATTAGTAATCTCAAGCGGATGACACATGGGAATGAGCTCGCTCGTCTTTTTCGCTGCCATGATTCCTGCTATTTTTGCAACCTCCAGAACATCCCCTTTTGTAATCTCCCTATCCATGATCATCCGAAAAGTACCGGGCTTCATAGAAATTACCCCAGAGGCAACAGCTTCTCTCAATGTGACTTCTTTCCCACTCACATCCACCATCCGGGATCTGCCTGCTTTATCAAAATGAGTTAATCTACTCATATCAAATCTTCCATAAATACTTTACATTAAATACCCTACATCTAAAGCCGATGTTCAGTAACTTATAGAGTTTAATTCCAAAAATGCATTTTAGTCAAGGTAAAAACAAACAAAAACCAGAATTATTTTCTCTCATAAACACAAAACGAATAAAAAATGCTTGCCCAAACAACACTTTATTTGCTAGGTATAATAGATAGCGATATTATTAGCAAAGATCAACCAACCATCATTCAAATCCATGATAGCAAAAGTATTAAGCGGTGGTTTGCTCGGAATCGATGCATACCTGATAGAGGTGGAAGTGGACATCTCTTTGGGTTTGCCTGTTTTTTCTACAGTAGGGTTACCCGACGGAGCTGTCAAGGAAAGCAAGGACCGGGTGAAATCAGCCATTAAAAATACTGGCTACGATTTCCCTTCCCAGAAAATAACGGTCAACCTTGCTCCAGCCGATATTAAGAAAGAAGGTGCTGCCTTCGATTTGCCTATTGCATTAGGCATCCTTATAGCCTCAGACATTATCCTGGGAAACAGAATCAAAGACTATCTCATCGTCGGGGAATTATCTTTAGATGGAAGAATTAAATCTATTCATGGGGGACTCCCTTTAGCAGTTGCTACCCGTGATTTGAACTTGAAAGGAATCATTGCCCCTAAAGATAATGCACTGGAGACTGCCGTAGTTAAAGGGATAGATGTACTGGCAGTTGAGCATCTTTCCCAGGTCGTTGATTTCCTGAACGGCAACCACGAAATCATCCCTACAAAGGTCGATATAGAAAGTATATTTAATAAACAATCAGCATATCCAGTAGATTTTAACGAAGTTAAGGGACAGGAATATGCTAAAAGAGCAATCGAAGTAGCAGCAGCAGGTGGACACAATCTTATAATGGTGGGTCCTCCCGGTGCCGGGAAAACTATGCTGGCAAAACGTATCCCCAGCATTCTCCCCAGCATGTCTTTCGAAGAAGCTATAGAGACAACCAAAATCCACAGCGTGATGGGGCTTCTGGAAGCCAATCAAGCACTTGTTACTTACAAACCCTTCCGCACTCCTCATCATACCATCTCAGACGCGGGATTAATCGGTGGAGGAACTATTCCTAAACCGGGAGAAGTAAGTCTTTCCCACAATGGTGTTCTCTTTTTAGACGAACTGGCTGAGTTTAAAAAAAATGCTTTGGAAGTTATGCGCCAGCCCCTGGAGGATGGTAAAGTTACTATCTCACGGGCAGTAACATCTTTAACCTATCCCGCCCGATTCATGCTGGTTGCTGCCACTAATCCCTGTCCATGTGGCTTTTATTCTGATCCTCATCAGGAATGCACCTGTACTATTCCTCAAATTCAGAGGTATAAGGCCAAGATGTCAGGCCCTCTTCTCGACCGCATCGATATCCATGTAGAAGTTCCTCCTGTTCGTTTTCAGGACATTAGCACAGAAAGTCCAGGTGATCCCTCAAGCGAGATTAAAAAGAGGGTAGAAACAGCACGAACCATTCAACGGGAGAGGTTTCAAGGAAAGAAAATTTATTGCAATGCCCAGATGGCATCTCGCCACATTAAGAAATTCTGTCAGATTGATGAATCTTCCCAAATGCTTCTCAAACGTGCCATGGAAAAGCTGGGCTTAAGTGCCCGTGCTTACACCCGTATTATCAAAGTATCCCGTACTATTGCAGATTTAGAAGGGGAAGAAAATATCCAATCTCACCACATTTCAGAAGCCATCCAATATCGTAGCCTGGATAGAGCCCTCATTTAAAACAGATTGATTATAATTATAAAAATAGAAAGCCATGAGCCACATCATCAAGATCTACTGTGCTCAATGCAGGACGCTTCTTTATAAATACCAAAAAGAAGGCTCCGGACATTTAGTCAAATGTTACAAAGATAGAATTGTGAGGGATTTTACTAAAAGAGATCTAAGATGCCCACAGTGTGAAGGAACATTTGCCAGAGAAACAATGATCCACGGAAAACCCGCTCATAAAATTATTCAGGGGAAAGTTTTTGTCAAAAAGTAAAAAGTCAATTCTTAAAAGAAAAAGGTAAAGTAGCTATGCACCTAATCACCTACCCATTTTACGGTCCGATACGGGTTACTCCTCTCTGTAAATTTTAAATCCGCTACAAACTGTGCACTTTTAATTCTTAACTGACATTCGATTTTATGAGGGTTGACAGTGATCCTTTTTCTTTGTTATGATAGAGTCAGTTTTTAAGAAGCTAAACAAAAATCATCTTATGAAAGAAGCATTACATAAATTAAAAACCCGATTAAAGGGAGGATTTAAAATGGGTGATACTATTAACGTTCATGACTTACCAGAGGATCAGGTAGGCCTTGTTCAGGAATTCGTAGATTTTTTAAGAAGGAAGCTAAAGACCAAGCAGTTTGCAAAAGAAGAGGAGGAAAAAGATAAAGACTGGAGCAAATTAGCTATGACCAGTTTTGCCAAAGACTGGGAAAATGATAAAGACGCCATCTATGATAATTGGAAGGAGTGTTACCATGTACCAGAAAGGTGATGTAGTTTTAATTCCTTTTCCCTTTACTGATCTTACTACCACCAAGACTCGTCCAGCAGTGGTAGTCAGCGTTAATGGCTTTGAGAAAGAAACCGGTTCCTTTACAGTTGCTATGATTACCTCTATTCCTCATACTACTACTTACGATTATGAGCTTAAAGATTGGCAGGCTGCTAATTTGCTCTCACCTTCTTGGGTAAGAGCAAAATTGGTTACTCTTGATCCAAGATTAGTTCGCTACAGTCCAGGAAAACTAACAAACCGAGATTTAACTGAAGTAGAGAAAAGGATACGTTTAGCTTTAGGTCTTTAACAATAAAGAAAAAAATTGATGAGCCAACTAAAAGGTTGGCTCCTTTTTTTCTGATAGAACATAAAGGAGAGGTGCATCAAAAATTAATGTAGAATTTTATCTTATTGATATCATATCGGTTTTTATTTTCTTAACTTTGTTCTTGCCTGCCCCGTTAGATAGCAAGTGAGATGGAAATGATATAAATGATATTTTCTCCTGTCTAATATGCTTTACTCCTTGACATGTCACAAATAAGAGCAGTGGCATAGCTGAG
>CAZOKO010000115.1:0-7502 GCA_964580455.1 uncultured Thermodesulfobacteriota bacterium
TTTACTGATTTTAAGTCTTCAGATCACCCACACTCCTACACGATGACCCTTTATTCTAAGGGTGCAGGTCTCTTTCTTTTTACTATTTTCTAAAATCTTCTCCGTAGAAAGATCAATTAAAAATTCCCTCTCTTTGTGGAGAATTGAGAGAAGCTGCTTGTGTAATTCTATCTCCTTGTTAAGTATTGTAATAAGCTCTGATATTAACGTGTCCACGCTATTCACCTGCCTTCCCGATGAATGGGGACAACTCTACTGCTCAATAATTCTTCTACTTAAAGGAGACAGTATATTTATTTTATAAAAGCGTCAATTAGAGATTCCCGGACCATCTTTGTTGCTATCTCATCTCTTTTCACACTGTATGTTTCTGTTTCTATCTCCCTTCTGAGTTGCCCCACTTTTTCTTCTCTAATCTCAGGGGTCGCTTCCATGGCTTCCCTGGCCTTCTGCAGATCTTTTGCCTTATGGGAAAGATTAACACTCTCCGCTTGAGTTACTTCCCTTTGCTCTTGTCTATGAGATGACTTTAAACCCTCGCTTTCTTTGGCACTCTTAATATAAGCTTCAAGATTTATAGGGGACCGCTCATTATCAACCTTCATATCTGAACCTCCTTTCAAATCACTTTATTATTACATCGGCAAGAGTTCAGATAAACTTTAGCATTTTATCAGAATAGATTGTTCTAGCGATCCTGAGATTATCATATTTTACTATAAATAATTGTTCTTTGCCAAACTACCTTTAACTGCTTTTAACTATTTTATAAAGTTTTTTACTTAACAGAATCTGAGGCTGATGGCCGTTCCATGCCTGCCGGATGTTTGCCTTTTGCCAATTCAGCTTGTGTACTATTCCGATAAACATTAAGCATCCTCAGCAAAGATGAATTGCTAACATCCAACTTCTTTTCTTTTCGTCTAAGATTCCGCAATATATGATTGTTCTTAGCTGAATCAATTTGCCTGACTTTCACTCAACACCTCCTTCCTAAACAGTTCAAAAACCAAACACCTAAAATCTGTTAGCATACCACCTCCTTTCAATAATATGGGTTAACTCCGTGGGATTGATCGCCTCCCCGCTTTTCCTTACCTCATAATGGAGATGAGGACCTGTTGATTTTCCAGAACTTCCCACCAGAGCAATTGCTTGACATCTGGCAACTATTTCACCTTCCTTTACCAGATTTTTAGAATTATGGGCATAGAGGGTACTTGCCCCATCCTGATGCTCTATCTCAACCACCCTTCCATAACCTTTCCTCCACCCACTAAAAACAACACGTCCTGCCCCAGCAGCAAAAACTTCAGAACCGTAAGGGCTTGCTATATCAATACCGTGGTGAAAATCCGGTTTTCCAGTAAAGGGATCCTTCCTCCAGCCATAAGAAGAAGAAATGCTTCCAATTACCGGAAGGACTAAGGGTTGCCCGCCTTCTCCGGCTGTCTGATTTTTACCATAGGTCTGGGTAGCAATACCTCGAGGTAATATCCTTCCCCTTTTGCCAGTTAATTGCTCTATTAACACATCTCTCAGTCCTAATCCCTGCTTCAAGGACATCTGCTTGGATATCTCTTCATCCATCATGCTGGTAAAAATCTCCTCACCTTTACCTCCACTGGTAAGTCCCGATTTTACTATGGTTTTCCTCATCTGCTTCATAATTTGACAAATAAAGAGAGATTCAAATTCAGTACAGGCTTCTTCCAACTTTTTTTCATCCTGTTCGGATCCATCTGTTTGACGTGTTTTTACAACAGCTTCTTCTTGCAGCTTATCCCTTAGAAGCTGATGGGAATATGATATGGGTGATAGAGAAATCTGTTTGGTCATCTTAAATAATCACCAGTTCCGCCTGTAAGGCTCCAGAGGCTCTTATCGCCTGAAAGATTGAAATCAAATCACGAGGAGAAACACCTATGGCATTTAACCCCCTTACTACTTCTCTTAAATTAACTCCTTCAGGTACTACTATTAGCCGACTGTCTTCTTCTTGAGCCACAATCTCAGTTTCAGGAATAACAACGGTCTCACCCTCAGAGAAAGGAAGTGGCTGTGACACGCGGTCGCTTTCTTTAATAATGATGGTTAAATTTCCATGGGAAATAGCAACTGTAGAAATTCTCACATTCTCACCCATAATTATCGTGCCTGTGCGTTCATTGAGCACAACCTTGGCAATGGCGTCAGGTGCTATCTCAAGACTCTCAACCTTCGAAATGAATTCCACTAGCCTCTCTTGAAATTTCCAGGGTATTTTTATCTCTACTGTACCGGCATCAACGGGTCGTGCTACCTCTTCTTCTAAACCTTTATTAATCACTCTGGTCAGACGCAGGCAGGTGGTAAAATCAGGGCTGTTAAGATTCAATGACATTGTCTGGTTTTCCAGCAGGTGGAGAGCCAAATCCTTTTCCACAATAGCTCCCCCCGGTATGTATCCTACTGTAGGATGGTTCTTTTGGACACCACCCGCTGCTCCACTGGCAGCAAACCCACCGATAGAGATGGGGCCCTGGGCTACTGCATAAATATTTCCATCCGGTGCTTTTAGTGGAGTGAGCAGAAGCGTACCTCCCTGTAAATCTTTGGCGTTACCCATGGAAGAAACTACTACGTCGATTCGTGTTCCTGCCTTAAGGAAGGATGGAAGGGTAGCAGTTACCATCACTCCTGCCACATTATCAAGATCTACTTTCCCTTTATCCACCACAATTCCCATCCGCTGCATCATGTTGGTTAAACTTTGATAGGTAAATTCCGTTTTGTCATCATCGCCGGAACTGTTTAATCCTACTACTAATCCATAACCAATCAACTGGTTAGGGCGTGCCCCCCTAATACTGGCAATATCCTTTACACGGGCTGCCCAAACATCCACACCCAATCCTAAACATATCAAGAGAGTTAAAATCAAACCGATAGTAACTATTCCCTTTCTTGCCTCATCCTTAACTACCCTGTCTGCACAGTGCATGGTGCTCTTTCCTCCATCAAAAACCATCCCCATTAGAGCGGGTATACCCAATCGAAGACGCGATGTAAGAAACCGGGGCTCTGCTTATCACTAATCACACCCGTTCCAGTATATTCAATCCTCGCATCGGCTATCTTGCTTGAAGAAACAGTATTATCAAATTCAACATCTTCAGGGCGAACAATGCCGCTTAATATAATAAATCGTTTTTCCTTATCGATAGTAACTTCCTTGCTCCCTTCAATGATGAGGTTCCCATTAGGCATAACCTCTAGCACTTTAGCTGTAATCTCAGCACTCAATTTCCCACTACCTGTAATCTTGCCTGAACCACTGTGAGAACTTTTTGCTGAACTGGTAATTTCAGGTTTAAAGGGAATATCTGCTCCTGTATCATCCTTCCCCCAAAGATTTTCAAGGCTGAAATCAAGAGGGTAACCCAGAAACTTGGTGATACTCGCCAGTATGCTGCTATCCCTCGAGGTCTTGGTTGAAACCTGCTGGGAGGCATTGGATATTTCATCAATCTTTATGGTTAAGATATCATTAATCCTCCTCGCTGTGTTATCCATGTAAAAAGATGAACTCCTTTCTTCCCAGAGAGAACCTTCATAACGATAAAAGGACAAATCCCTTTTTAGCTCTTTTGTCTGATCTTCAAGCCGCCCCGAAATATAGGCCGGTCTTTCTAAAGAACCTATCCCTTCGCACAAGGCAATTTGTGGCAGCAAAAAAATCCCCGTTATCCATAGACAAAGCACCTTCATCATCTTTTGCCTCTCCTCGCTTTTACACCGTTTTTATCTTTCAAAAATCTATCTCAACCGTTCGTGAATCTACAACTCTGGCATAAACATCTTTTCGGGAATTGGTATTGATCACTCTTACCATCTCTCCCTCACAACCATCCTCAGTAACAAAACCCTGAGTTGTAATTTTTAAAGTATCCGATTCGGCAACAATGGTCACAAGGTCACCCCGCTTAACCAGGGGCGGCACTTCCAGGAAATTTATTCTAATCGGGAGGTTAGGGTCTATTACTCTTCTTGTCATTTTCCCAATTACCTCCACAGGGCTAGTAATCACATTGGCAGGAAGTTCTGCAAGATTCATCTTCTCTAGACGTATATCCTCTTTTTTAATAACATAATGTCTTCTCAAGGAATTGTTACTTACCACTACCTCTTTAGTCACATCTATGTGTGCATTAACCCATATCTTCTTTTCTACTCTTCCATTAACCATAAAAACCAGCGAAAGATTGGTAGCCCCCAGATAATCCTCCTTCTTGCGAGGAGCAACCTCATGGGTGATTTTCCCCGCAGCCAGGTTAATACTCTTTACAGGTGGCACACTGATGGTTACTTGCTCAGGATGCCAGGGCATCTTCTTAAGAATAAACTGCTTTGTGATTTCCTCTATCTCTCTGGAAGAAACAGTAACAGCCTCCCTTACAACCTCGATTTTTTCAGGGAGATTCAGCATCAGATTCGTAGAATCAATATCATTTTGCCTGATCTTTGCCTCAATATAGTGACCACTAATCTTCCTTATCTCACCAGGCTGGGGGGCTTTACCAAGCATGACTGATTTTAATGCTTCTACTAATTGAGCATCTTCTCCTTTAATTTTAGAAATTTCACCCAACCTGACAATTTTTGAACGCACCTTTGCCTGTTCTAAAACCCTGACTGTGGTCTTTGCCAGAACCAGGGGACCATGCCAAGAGGTGAGCAAAAAAACCATCCCTGCTGCCAAAACCAATTTTACTCTAAGTACCATTTTCATAGCGGTTCCACCTTGCCCTAACGTTTAACGTTATTTGCCATCTGCAACATCTCGTCCGAGGTCTGAATGGCTTTACCATTAATCTCATATGACCTTTGGGCCATAATCATATAAACCATCTCTTCCACTATGTTGACGTTAGACATCTCCAGATAACCCTGAGAGATACTACCAAGGCCATCCTGACCCGGTGTGCCGGTTGTAGGGCTTCCAGAGGTCTCTGATTCCAGAAACAGATTTTTGCCTATACCGTTTAAACCGGCAGGATTGGCAAATCTTGCCGTTTCAATTTGCCCTACCTCTGAAGGGGTTGTCTCTCCGGCATTCATTACTGTTACTGCCCCATTAGGACCCACCGTTAATTGAACAGCATTGCTGGGTATAGTAATCTGAGGAGCAAGCAAATAACCATCCGAGTTAACTATATTCCCATCACCATCCAGTTTAAAAGACCCCGCCCGGGCATATGCTGTCTCCCCTTCCGGGGTGGTAATCTGGAAAAATCCTCGCCCTTCAACAGCCAAATCAAGCTCATTGCCTGTCTGTTTATAATCACCCTGGGCAAAAATCTTGGCAACCGCCGCTATCTTGGTCCCGAGACCTATCTGATTGGAAGTAGGAATTTCGGTACCTGCAGAAGATGCGGCACCTGCTATTCTTAAGTTTTGATACAGCAGATCCTGAAAATCAGCCCTGCTTTTTTTAAAACCAGAAGTATTCACATTGGCCAGATTGTTGGAAATAACATCAATGTTGAGAGACTGTGCCTGCATTCCTGTTGCTGCCGTCCATAAAGACCTTAATGGCATATTAACCTCCTTTTAAATGTTGAAGTTACGCTACTTGACCCACATCTCTGGTTGCCCTGGAATCTGTCTCGTCCATGGATTTAATAACCTTCTGATAGGACTCATATATCCTTAATACATCAATCATCTTTAACATCTCTTTAACGATATTGATATTAGAGTGTTCCAGGTAATGCTGTTCTATTTCAACTCCCTCTGCTTTTTGCTCATTCTGCTTTCCCCCCATATTTTCGAAGAGGTCATCCCCTACCTTTCTTAAACTGGAGTAATCTTTAAAATCCACCGCTTTCAAGGTATCAATACGTTCGCCATCCACAGTTATGCTGCCATCTTTAGCAATAGTAACCTCTGTTCCTTCAATCTTTATATGTTTCCCTTTTCCTCTCAAAGGATAGCCTGCATGGGTAACAAGTTTTTTTTGTCATTAAGTGATAGATTCCCCGCTCGAGTATAAAGGTCCCCCCTGGGTGTGTTTACTACAAAGAAACCTGGTCCATCTATAGCAACATCCAGAGGGTTTCCGGTATGTTTTGTCTGCCCGGAAGAAAAATCAACTTTGGAACCAGAAAGCGCTGGATAGCTTATATTCATTTTCTGGCACATCATGAAATTCTTTTGAGCATCTGCATCCGTTAGCAGAGTGGGATTGTTCATCCCGGAATCAAGAACTCTGAAAATCGGCCTGTCTTCTTTAAACCCCGCTGTAGATACATTAGCCAGGTTGTTGGAAAGGATCTCCAGTCTTTTCTCCTGGCATCTGCTACCACAAACGGCTGTATAAAGTCCGAAACTCATAAAAATATCTCCCAAATATATATAGTATTTTTTCATATATCCTATAAGCAAAGGAGATGCCATGTTGATTGCAGGGCAAAGAGGTGCGTAACATATTGGAATACATAAAGCATTTTATTTTTTCATCACGGCCTGCTGGCAACAGTAGGCTTTAAATACCTACCCTAGTAGGAATTTTCTTCCTGCTTGCAAAATCTGGGATAAAAGGAGATACTGAAGGGAAAGATTATATGGTGTGTTTCTTTTCCTGGTAACTTTTATTGAGATGATAGATAAAGGCAAATATCTCAGCTACTACCTGATAAACAGCAGAAGGAATCTGCTCCCCCAGGTCAAGTTGGGAAAGTATCTGTACCAAATCAGGATCATCTTTGATGGGGATATGCTTCTTTTTAGCTATCTCAATTATCTTATCAGCAACAAGCCCCTGTCCCTTTGCAGTTACAATGGGGGTTTCATGCCTGGGTGGTTCATATTTTAAAGCTACTGCTTTTTTAAGTGTTTTCTTTTCGCTTTTTTTCATTTGTATTCCACTATATCAACTTAATTTGTAACAACGTTTTTGAAATAACCCCAACCCTCTCCCTTCAAGGGGAAAGGAAGGATGGGAGTGGATTATATCAAGCTATAATATCAACCAGTCTCATTTCAAGCAGAGAAAAGCCTTCCAGTGGGAGTTTCTGTTGAACCTCCTCTTCTCTCACCATGCAGGAAATCTTTTCTACCGTATAGTCCAGGGATTCAAGCCGACTAGAGAGTTCCGATATGTTCTGTCTCACAAAATTAACAATCTTTATACTGTCTGCCTGAATCGTACACCTGATTCTTTTTTTAACCAAATGCGTATCAATTCTCAGATCTCCTAAATCTCTCATATTGAGAAGAAAAACAATGTGACATTCATCCTGATCTACTTTCTTTTTTTTGCCCCTTTTGTAACCATCTTGGATATAGATCTCTGCAGTTTTAATACCTTCGGGCAGGATTAAGGGTATCTGAAAAACTAATTGCTGATCGTTCTTTGCAGTCAGATGGTTGACAAGTTGATGCAGTTCAATCTTTTTAATAGACGAAATGCCTATTGACATAACTCAACATGGCTCACGTTGGACAAACCCAAGAGTTGA
>CAZOKO010000116.1:0-7477 GCA_964580455.1 uncultured Thermodesulfobacteriota bacterium
GGGTTTGTCCAACGTGAGCCATGTTGAGTTATGTCAATAGGCATTTAATATTATTGTACAAATTTTAAATAGTTAAGGAATATAATATTATAGGAGGAAATTAAGGAAATGAAAACAAGGAATAAAAAGATAATGTTACCATTTTTAGCAGGAGTAGCATTAATATCTTTTATGATTGGCATATTGGTATCCTCGAGTTTAAAGATAACTCCTGACATAAAAGCTGTGGAGGAAGGTGTTGTTGAAAGTAGTGGAGAAAGCCCAATAAAGAATTCGCAAGTATTTGTTAAACTGGCAGAAAAATTTATGCCAGCTACAGTCAACATTAGCACAACTAAAATAGTCAAGAGGAAAAGGAGACCTTCTAACAGGCCATATAGGGAAGATGATCCTTTTAGAGATTTTTTTGGTGATGAATTTTTGGATAGATTTTTTGGACAGATGCCTCAAAGAGATTATAAGCTGAGAAGTTTGGGATCAGGTTTCATTATTGATGAAGAGGGTTACATTATAACCAATAATCATGTTATAGAAGGGGCGGATGAGATTAAAGTCAGATTATCTGACAAGGAAGAGTTCGACGCCAAAATAGTTGGTAAAGATACTAAAACAGATATTGCCCTGATCAAGATAGATCCACCTGATGGTCTGCCAGTAGTTAAATTGGGCGATTCTGATGGGCTAAAAGTGGGAGAATGGGTAATGGCGATAGGCAATCCTTTTGGGTTGGACCAGACGGTGACGGTTGGTATTGTAAGTGCTAAATGGCGGAAGATAGGTGCAGGACCATACGAAAATTTTATTCAAACAGATGCTGCGATTAATCAGGGGAACAGTGGCGGCCCTCTTTTCAATACACATGGTGAGGTGGTGGGGGTTAATACTGCTATCTTTTCAACCACTGGTGGTAGCATAGGAATAGGTTTTGCTACTCCTATAAATCTGGCAAAGAGTGTTGTTAAACAACTTAAAGAAAAGGGAAAGGTGGTCAGGGGTTGGTTGGGTGTGATTGTACAGACAGTTACTCCTGAGTTAGCAGATTCTTTTGGTATAGAGCATAGAAAAGGTGCACTAGTTGCAGATGTTGAAGAAGACGGGCCTGCCGATAAAGCAGGGATTAAAAAGGGAGATATTATAGTTGCATTTGACGGGAAAGAGATTAAGGAAATGAGTGATCTTCCTCTTATTGTTGCCCAGACGGAGATAGATGAAAAAGTAGATGTAACTATCTTAAGAGATGGAAAAGAACTTACTAAAAAAGTAATAGTAGGAGAATTGAAGGAAGAGAAAGGGTATGACTTTGCTGATGAAAGGGGTAGGGAAAATATAGGGATGGAAGTCAGTGAGCTGACCAGGGAACTTACAAGAAAATATGGGGTGTCTGAAACTGAAGGTGTTTTAGTAACTTATGTAGAGACCAATAGCCCTGCAGAACAGGCAGGTATCAGAGAAGGTGATGTCATTATAGAGGTCAATCGTGCACCTGTAAGAAATTTAGATGAGTACTATAATGCTACAAAAGAAGCCAAGAAGGGTGACAGAATACTCTTCTGGATTAAGAGAGGAAGAAGTTCACAATTCGTAGTTGTCAAATTAGATGAATAGTAGACAGTTGGCCTGGTTGCAAGATATCCGGTACTTAAATAGAGTTGCTAAGATCATTCTTTTCAAGAGAAAACCATTGTAAACGATAAAAGTAAAATGTTATTGCGAAGATCGGGGTTTCTAAGCTTCACTCGGAATTGTCTCCGCAATTTCATGAGATTGCTTCGCTATGGCTCGCAATGACAGGATATTGAATGTAAGCTTATTTAAGTCGGTCACTATAGCTTGTTCCTACCACTAAAGATGCCTTTTACGGTGAGTACTTTTCATGTTACATTCTTCCGCATGTAATTGATTATGAAATACATCTTCCAAAAGCCTGTCAATGATGAATCTTGAAAAGTTTGAATTATCCTTAATTATAAATTCCCCCCTGCCCCCCCATTTTTCAAAGGGGGGAAGATGTTGTTTATTTTTTCAAGGTAAGGGGGGGATGGTTTTACTTTTAAATGAAGTATTATTTCATAACTGTATTCATTAAACGGTAGTGGTATTGAACAATTAAATTCTAATAAAAGGAGGGAGTGACGTGAGTAAAGTTGTAGATATACATGGAAGGCAGATACTGGATTCACGGGGAAATCCTACAATAGAGGTAGATGCAATTCTTGAAAGTTGTGTTGTAGGGCGTGCGCAGGTTCCTTCAGGGGCCTCCACTGGAGAAAAAGAGGCTATTGAGCTTAGAGATGGAGACAAAAAGTATTTTATGGGGAAAGGGGTAACTAAAGCAGTAGATAATATTAACAAAAAGATAAAACCTGAAATTGTAGATATGGAAAGTTATGATCAGCGTATTATCGATCATAAGATGATAGGACTTGATGGGACCAAAAATAAAGCCAAACTGGGAGCAAATGCAATATTAGGTGTATCATTGGCAATAGCAAAAGCCTCGGCTGCGGAACTGGATTTACCACTTTACAGATATATTGGAGGTATCAATGCAAGCCTTCTACCTGTACCTATGATGAATATCTTAAACGGAGGGGCTCATGCCGATAATAACGTGGATATTCAGGAATTTATGATTATGCCTTTAGGTGCAAGCACATTTACACAGGCACTGCAAATGGGTGCAGAAGTTTTTCATAATTTAAAAAATGTTCTTAAGTCAAAAGGTTATAATACTGCCGTGGGAGATGAAGGGGGTTTTGCTCCTAATCTGGGTTCTAATGCTGAAGCAATGGATTTAATTGTGCAGGCAATAGAGAAAGCGGGATACAAACCAGGTGAAGATATCTCACTGGCTATTGATGCGGCAGCAAGTTCCTTTTACCAGAATGGCAGCTATAATATGGCTGCTGAATCGAATCCGATAAAAACTGCAGACGAGGTGATAGAATTTTATGAGAGTCTGGTAGATAAGTATCCTGTGATTTCCATAGAAGATGGACTTGATGAAAATGATTGGGAGGGTTGGATAATTTTAACTGAAAGACTTGGGGATAAAATTCAGATTGTAGGAGATGATATTTTTGTAACTAATCCTGAAATATTTAAGAAAGGTCTGGAGGAGAAGGTGGGCAATTCTATTTTGATTAAATTAAATCAAATTGGAACGGTAACAGAAACTCTGGATACGATAGAAATGGCAACCAGGGCAAGATATACTGCGGTTGTTTCCCATCGTTCTGGAGAAACTGAGGATACAACCATAGCTGATTTAGTTGTAGCCTGCAATACCGGACAAATAAAAACCGGATCTGTTTCTCGAACTGACCGTATTGCCAAGTACAATCAATTATTGCGAATAGAAGAAGATTTAGGGGATGCCAGTCGCTTTCTGGGGAGAAAAGTATTTTACAATTTGTAATAGAACAATGTTCCTGCATTTAATATTTGTCATTCACTATGACTATATGGAAAAATATGTTTAGCAAACAGAGTGCTGGTAAAGAGGAAAAGGATTTTGAATTTGAGCGGTTGCGGATGGTTGAAGGTCAGCTAAAAAGCAGGGGGATATCAGATGATCGTGTACTTAAAGCTATGAGTAAAGTTCCCAGACACCATTTTGTGCCACGCGATAGGGCAGGATCGTCATATGAAGATGGGCCAATACCTATAGGCAAAGGGCAAACAGTATCTCAGCCTTATATGGTTGGAATTATGACCCAGTGTCTGGAATTAAAAGGTGATGAGAAGGTTTTAGAAATAGGAACAGGTTCAGGTTATCAATCGGCAATTCTGATGGAGTTGGTAAAAAAACTGTATACTATAGAGAGGATTCCTGATCTAGCTGAAATGGCAAAAAATAAGTTATTTGAATTAGGTTATGACAGGTTTGATATAAAGGTTGCTGATGGAACAAAAGGGTGGCCTGAAGAAGCGCCATTTGATGGAATCATTGTTACAGCCGGAGCTCCTAGAGTTCCAGAGACTTTAGTTGGCCAGTTAAATGAGGGGGGAAGACTGGTTATACCTGTAGGTTCAAGATATTCACAGAAGCTTTGTACATGCGTCAAGAAGATGGACAAGTGTGTAAAGGAAGAAGATATTATGTGTGTTTTTGTTCCACTAATTGGAGAACATGGTTGGGAAAACGAATCATTGAATTAAACATTTATTTTAAATCTATTTATTTGATGAGTTTGTTTCTGGGACATGCATTAAGAATGTCTAGTAGAGCGTTTCCCAATTAATATTATGATAATTTGTCATTGCGAGCG
The DNA here is from genome assembly GCA_964580455.1 of uncultured Thermodesulfobacteriota bacterium. Taxonomy (GTDB): domain Bacteria; phylum Desulfobacterota; class WTBG01; order WTBG01; family WTBG01; genus CAZOKO01. The sequence goes on from CAZOKO010000116.1 coordinate 4,272, forward strand.
ATAGCGAAGCAATCTCTAAGTAGTTGGAATTTGGTGAGATTGCTTCGTCGCTAAAGCTCCTCGCAATGACAGAATAAAATATAATGTTATTTAAGGAACATTCTAATAGTATGGGTCATAAAGAAAAATGAAAAAGGATGAAGCTGTAGAGGTTCATATTGCTGAATTGCGAAAAAGCATTAACTATCATAACTATCGTTATCATGTTCTGGATAACACTGAAATATCTGATTCTACCTATGACCAATTGATGAGGGAGTTAGAAGAACTTGAAAAAAAATACCCTGAATTAGTGGTTTCTGATTCCCCTACTCAGCGTGTTGGTAAAGCTCCTTTAAAAGAGTTTGAAACAGTGCGGCATACGCTGCCTATGCTGAGTTTGTCAAATTGCTTTAAGCAGGAGGAAGTAAGGGAGTTTGATCAAAGGATAAAAAGAATTCTTAAGATAACAGGTGATGTTGCTTATGTAGCCGAGGCGAAACTGGATGGAGTTGCGGTAGAACTTGTTTATGAGAAGGGAAAATATGTAGTTGGCTCAACCAGAGGTGATGGAGAAATTGGTGAGGATGTTACACGGAATTTAAAGACAATACGCTCTATTCCCTTGCAACTTATGGATACAAAAATAATAAAATACCCCGACAGGCTGGAAGTGAGGGGAGAAGTTTATCTGGGTAAAAAAGAATTTAAGCTATTAAACAGAAAGAGGGGAGATTCAGGAGAGACACTGTTTGCTAATCCTCGTAATGCAGCTGCAGGTTCACTGAGACAATTAGATTCCAGAATCACTGCTGAAAGACCTCTTGATATTTCCTGTCATGGAATAGGAGAAGTCTTAGGGACAAAGTTTGAAACGCACTTGGATATTTTACATGCTTTTTCTCAATTAGGGCTCAAGGTGAATCCAGTCAGATATATGTGTAAAAATATAGAAGAGGTAATAGACCGTCTCAGTGAGATTGAGGAGAAGAGGAAAGAACTGGACTATGAGATCGATGGCGCAGTTATCAAGGTAAACAATTTAGAATTGCAAAAAAGATTAGGAACTATTTCACGAAGCCCCCGTTGGGCAATGGCTTATAAATTTGAAGCCCAACAGGAAGTAACAAAAATTAAAGATATAATTATTCAGGTGGGAAGAACGGGGGCACTTACACCTGTGGCGATAATGGAGCCTGTCAAAGTAGGAGGAGTTGAGGTTAGCCGTGCTACACTTCACAATCAGGATGAGATTGACAAGAAGGATATTAGAATCGGAGATACGGTAATTGTACAGAGGGCTGGCGATGTTATCCCGGAAATAGTTAAAGTGATAGAGTCAAGGAGAACAGGGGAAGAAAAACGGTTCGTTACCCCTGATAAATGTCCTGCATGTGGTTCAGATGCAATAAAGTCAGGGGATGAAGTTGTAACGCGCTGTCTGGGTCTTTCCTGCCCTGCGAGATTGAAGGAGGCAATAAAACATTTTGCCTCAAAGAGAGCTTTAGATATAGAAGGGCTGGGGGATAAACTGGCAATTCAGTTGGTAGATAAAGGGTTGCTAAAAGACGTATCAGATATTTTTTTTTTAACGGTCGGTGATTTGGCCGGATTGGACAGAATGGCTGAAAAATCTGCACATAATATAATTACTGCAATTGAGAAGAGTAAGGATGCAGGTTTAGAAAGGCTTGTTTATGCCTTGGGGATAAGACATGTAGGGGAACATAATGCCCGTGTTATTGTGGATAGCCTTGGTAGCATGGAGAAATTGATAAAGGCAGATGAGGATTGTCTCACGGGTATTAGAGAAATTGGCCCTGAGGTTGCGCGCAGTATCGTTCAGTTCTTCAAACAGGAAGTTAACATTAAAGCTATTAACAGGTTGAAAAAAGACGGTGTCAGTTTCATTCCAACCAGAGTTAAGAATAAAAAGAACCTGGAAGATATGATTTTTGTTTTTACAGGAGGACTTGAGAAATACTCAAGAGGAGAGGCAAAAAGGGTAGTGGAGAATCTAGGTGGAAAAATAAGCTCCAGCATCAGCAACAAAACACAATTCCTTGTGGCCGGAGACTCACCCGGATCTAAACTGAAAAAGGCTAAAGAACTCGGAGTAAAGATTATATCTGAAAAAGAATTTTATGACCTTGTAACATCAGAATAGAAGTAATGTTTAGTGAACTGAATCTAGAAAAGCACGTACGATTTCAGGATCGAGCTGAGTACCTGAAGCATTTTTCAACTCTTCAAAAGCCTTATCCTTTGGAAATGCATTTCGATAAGAGAGATCTGAAGTTAGATAATCGTATGTTTCTGATACTGAAATAATCTTTGCAGATAGTGGAATTTCATTTCCAGAAAGGCCATTAGGGTATCCTTTACCATCAAACCTCTCATGGTGGTGAAGAATAGAGGGTATGGAATTTTTTAAGAAATCAACGTTTTCTAAAATTTGTTCTCCGATCTCAGGATGTTTCTTCACCATAAATAGTTCCTGATCAGTTAGCCTCCCTGGCTTTCCCAATATATACTCGCTAATTCCAATCTTACCTACGTCATGTAAAAGGGCTGCAAGTTCCAGATTCCTTTTCTCTGTAGATGAAAGCCCTAATCTATCAGCCGTTGCTGTACTGTAATCTGCAACTCTCTGTGAATGACCTGATGAAATTGCATCTCTTGAATCAAGAGCTTTTATAATGACTTTTACAGTTGATACGTATGAATTGAGAAGGTCCTTATAGATTTGATATAATTCCTCTCTGCCGAGTCTGCCCTCTTCACCTGGCAGGTCTTCTAAAAATCCGATTTCCTTAAGGTCTGCTCTTCGAATGCGATGGTGACCACCAGGTGTTTTAAGCGCCTTTAACTTACCTGAATATATATAGTTTTTTATTGTTTGTGTGGTTACTTTAAGAAGTTCTGCAGCTTCTCTTGTCTTTAATATTTCCTTATGTACGATTGGAGCGTTTTTCATTTTCTTCCCCCTTTAAATATTCTATAGACTACTTATAGTTTATAAGTACTTTTTAACATGAAAATAATTAAAAAGCAAGCATTATTTGTATTTTTTTTAAGTTATTATATTTTGATGTCTTTTCCAAAATTATTGTAATGTAGGGTATTATAGTTGTCATGGTAACATTTTTCTTTTAGTTTTCATAATTATTTGATATTTATCCCAGATATTGCAGTTGAGGAAAAAATAGGGTTGCAAAAGAAGAGAA
>CAZOKO010000117.1:0-7378 GCA_964580455.1 uncultured Thermodesulfobacteriota bacterium
TTGATATGCGGCTTTGTCCTCTCAAATTTCTTCTTCGACATGGCTTGTGCCTCCTAAAAATCCAGGTTGATAAATAAATAATTAACACTCTAAGAAGCAGTAAAAATTTTGAAAAATGGGTCACTCGCAAAATGGAGCCCACGACCGGGATCGAACCGGTGAACCTCTTCCTTACCAAGGAAGTGCTCTACCAACTGAGCTACGTGGGCAGTGCAAGGTTTTTTTAATTGGAGCGGGAAACGGGATTCGAACCCGTGACCCTCAGCTTGGAAGGCTGACGCTCTAGCCAACTGAGCTACTCCCGCTCTTCACTCTTATATTCGAAAACATCTTTAAGGCAATGGTGGAGAGGGGAGGATTCGAACCTCCGAAGGCGTCGCCAACAGATTTACAGTCTGCCCCCTTTGGCCACTCGGGAACCTCTCCCTGAAGCACACAAATGGAGCTGGCGATGGGATTTGAACCCGCAACCTGCTGATTACAAATCAGCTGCTCTGCCGTTGAGCTACGCCAGCATAACCCTTTTATTATATTTGAATAATTTAAAAAAGCAACACTTTTTTTAAAATAATTTACAATTAGACAACGACTATGTTGCAACTACTTATTTTAGCTAATCTTTTTTCTTTTCAATCCCTAAATTATTTTAAAATTCTGCAGCCATTTTATTTTTCGTTCTTCCCTTTTTTTATAATCCTTTCATTGGACAGTTTTCACAGTTTGGTGTCTTTTTACAAAAGTACTTTCCTGTATATACTAAAAGGGCATGATATTCATTGAACATCCCCGCATCTTTTTTTAAATTTTCCATAAACAATTCCTGGATTTCACTATAGCTGGCAGTTTTCGAGATGAGATTGTGCCTTGCAAGTATCCTTTTTGTATAGGCATCAACTACAAAGATCGGCTTTCCCCCTGCATAAAGCAGGATACTGTCTGCAGTCTCATGCCCGATTCCGTTAATCTTCAGTAGTTTTTCTCTTAAAGGTATCAGGCCTTCTGAAAACATCTTTTCCAAACTGCCCTGATAATTTTCAAAAAGGAAACTCATAAAAGTTTTGATCCTTTTTGCCTTGATGTTAAAGAAGCCCGAAGATTTGATTGTGTTAGCTAAAAGCCTGTCCCCTACCCTGTATAGCTTAAGAGGATCAAGCAAATTTTTTTCTTTTAAAGCCCTTATGGCTATTTCTACATTTTTCCAGGAAGTATTTTGAGTTAATATAGCTCCTATAATTACCTCAAAAGGAGAATCTCCCGGCCACCAGTGCCTGGGACCGATAGAGCTGTAAAGCTTCTGATAAATCTTAAGCAATTTTTTGCTCTCTCTTTTGCTCTTCATTTAAAGACCAGGAAAATCTCAGACAACTGTCATATAAGCTTGCTTTGAATTACGGTTAGTGCTAATGCTATTAATTAGTAAAAGACATTTTTTATTTGGAATGTCATTGCGAAGCGAAGCAATCTCTTGGCATTGCGAAACCTGTCCCGAGCAGATTGCTGAGCTTGTTCCGAGCGAAACGAGGAATCCCGTTCCTCGCAATGATAACTTTCGTTTTCCATTTACAAAATAGTAAAAGGTAATAACTGTTTATAACAGACTATTTAACAGCAACTTTTCCCTGTAAAAAATTTAACCCATGTCTTTTGTGACAAGATTGGTAAGTCTGGCGGGAATAAGATGTTTGGTGTGGATCTTATATAGAAGGATTATTATGGTGGGCGATACTGGGTTCGAACCAGTGACTTCTACCGTGTGAAGGTAGCACTCTCCCGCTGAGTTAATCGCCCAACCGGGATTAACATATAGAATATCATAAAAAATATCAACAAAAATTTTCGGGAGTCACTCTCAATGAAAAGAGCCTCTTTGATTCTGGCTCAATGCTTGCTGGCTGCATGTTTTTGTTCTGGCTATCAGGGTACTGCTTTACCTTACTGGGAAAACATGGAGCTTTATGGTGGGCAGATAAATACCCTGGCTATCAGCTCGAAAGATTCAAAACTGGTTTTTGCGGGAAGCTGGTCGGGAGATGGACTCTTTAAAAGTACCGATGGGGGGGTTCATTGGGAAAGCTGTGATTATTTTAGAAACCGTGAAGTCTTCTCCATTGACATAGGAGGAGAGGATCAGCAAACCATTTGGGTAGCACATAGTATGTACCTTACTAAAAGCGTGGATGCGGGTTGTTCCTGGCAAGACTCTTTTTCGTCCGAGGAGGAGGAACGGTTCTGTTACTGTGTGGTTACTCATCCCCAGGATGATAAAACCATCTATCTGGGATGCGGCGGGCCCGAGCGCAGTGAAAGTGGAGGAGCAATCTTTAAGACAACCGACGGAGGCAAGAACTGGAAGAAACTACCTTTCATTGCCGACTATAATATTCGGAGCATTGTGATTCGGCAGGATAATCCTCGGGAAGTCTGGGCAGTATCGGGATGGGAATTTGTCGATGAAGGATCTATCTACAGGAGTGATGATGGAGGCGAAAGCTGGATTCCTGTAACTACAGGGTTAGAGGAAAGCTGGTTTGACGAAATTGTACTCACATCGGATAACCCGCCGGTTATCTTCGTCGGTGGCGGTAAGGGAGTATACCGGAGCAAAGACGGTGGTATCAACTGGTCTCAATTGAGTATCAGTGATTGGCCAGAAGACAGCTGGTGCCGCGCCCTGGCCCTGGATCCTTCTGATGGTCGTACAGTTTATGCCCAGTGCTACTATAAATTTTCTAAAAGCACTGATTCAGGGGACCATTGGGAAACATATGATTTAGCCTTAGGCGAGGCACGGTTTGAGCTGCTCACTCTTGCCGTCGATCCCCAAAATCCTGGCGTGATGTATGGTGGCGATGTTAATCTAGGTGTCGTTAAAAGCGAGAATAGTGGAATGAGCTGGAGCACTTCAAATCAGGGGCTAAATGCCAGCCACATTTTTCAGACAGTAGTTGATCCTGGTAACCCCGGGGTCATTGCTGCAGGCACTATGGTAGGAGTTTACATCAGGCAAGGAGACAGCCAGTGGGAAGCGCTTGATTATTATCCCTCTTATGCCTTAGCTTTTGATCTTGAGAGCGGTTTAATACTATACGCCGGATTTGATGGCTGGTTTGGAAAATTCAGCTTAATTGATAAAGAAGCGACCTTTCTGGAATTTCCCGAGCAGACTGTCACCGCAATCGCCGTCAGCGCTTCCGACCCTGACATGCTCTATGTCGGAACTGAATCCTATTCACTGGATAGCGGGGGAATATATCAGAGTACTGATGGGGGAGATAGCTGGGATAATCGACTAACCGAAAGTGCTCCTGTCAACGTTATTAAGTCAGATCCACAGAATCATAATATCCTCTATGCAGGAAGTGGTCTCTTCTATGCTCCTGTGATTATGGGTAATCTTTATAAAAGTATAGACGGGGGCGTGAGCTGGCATATGACTCCTTTGGGAGATATGGTCATTAATACCATTGCGATTGACCCGGGCCAGCCGGAAACTTTATATGTGGGCAGTGGTGCTCCCGGGGTTGACTGTGCAACGGGTATATTTAAGAGTGTGGATGGAGGAAATATCTGGCAATGGAGCAGCGGGGGATTGCCGCCCGGCAGCCCTGTTGTCGATGTTGAGTTTGATCCGGACCAGGCTCAAACCATTTATGCAGCAACTTTTGATCAGGGGGTTTTCATCAGCAGGGATAGTGGTGAATACTGGACACTGCTGGGCATGTCTGATTACTGGGCATACGATGTTGCTTCTTCTTCACTATATAAAGATTTGAAAAGGGTGCGGGCACAGTCTTCCCCGGCAAATCCCTTCTATGAAGGGACTGCAAGTGGTCTCTATCAGTACAGTGGTGCAGGTACTGGAATGATTATTGGAATGATTACAGACGGCTCTACCGGCAAGGGGATAACGGGTGCTCAGGTAACTGCCGATACCGGGGGAGTTGCCCGCACAGTAGATGGTGCCTATCTGTTGGTGACTGCAGCTGGAAGTTGCACCCTTTCAGTATCAAAAGGAGGCTATAGCAACAGTTCCCGTACCATCACTGTAGGTTCAGCAGATACCTCTACGGTGGATCTAACCTTAACTTCTCTCACAGAGAATTGTTCTATTTCAGGAACGGTCACCGATTTATCCACAGATACTCCCATTGAGGGGACAACTATTGTAGTTAATCCCGGGGGTTATTCTGCCAGGAGCCTTGCTGGAGGAGACTTCGTTTTGGGCGACGTAGTTCCTGGAAGCTATACCCTTTCTGCCTTTAAAAGCGGTTACAGCACATCCATAGAGAGTGGCGTTGTTGTTTCCAAAGAAGAAACAAAGGCTGTTAATTTCAGATTGTCTTTTCTGGGCACGGGCTTTATTGGAGGGGTTATAACCGATGCTTTAAGCGGAGAAAGCATTGAAGGGGCTGAAGTGAGAGTGGATCCAGGCAATTTTTCCACCGCTACAGATTTCGAGGGAAGTTACTCCATCAGCGATATAATGACAGGAACATATACACTCTATGTGTCGCATGCAGGACATCTCCCTTACGTGGAAGGCAGTGTTAAAGTATTTGGAAATGAGAGAGTTACCATAGATATTGAATTGCAGCCCTGTCCTTTCAGTGTATTGGGCATAAGCAACAGGGAGCTTAAAAAATTGAGAAGCTTCAGAGACGAAATCCTGTTACAAAGCCACAGGGGTAAGGAGCTTGTTTCACTCTTTTATCAACACGCACCTGCAGTAACAAATCGTATCGCTTCAGATCCTGCATTGAAGATAGAGCTTGCGGAATTACTAAAGATGGTGATGCCCCAAATTAACGATATGCTTAATACCAAAAGCAAAGGTCTTCCACCTCAGCTCATTAAGAGGGCAGAAGAATGTCTCAAAAGTTTCTGTCTGAAGGATAATCTAAAATTCAGCTCTGACCTTCATCAATTAATTAAAGCCCCAGATTTACACGGAAAATCACAGAAGTTACCGACAAACAAGCCTTAAAGGATATTATTGCGAGGAACGGGATTCCTCGTTTCGCTCGGAACAAGCTCAGCAATCTCATAAATCTTCAATTGTCCTTTGAGCTGCACGTATTTTCTGGAATAGTTCAGTGTTTTTCAGTGCAGTTCTGTGGCCTAAGTTAAAAAAGGAGGAAATGATGAAAGATAAAATTGGTTTTATTGGAGCAGGCAATATGGGAGAGGCCTTAATGAAGGGGATACTTGAGGCTAAACTGCTTTCTTCTCAAAATGTTTATGCCTCAGACATATGGGAAACAAGGTTAAAGCAACTTCAAAAGGCCTATGGGATAAAGACCCTGAAAGACAATAAGAAGCTTGTTTCTCAAGCGAATATCATATTGCTTGCTGTAAAACCCCAGAATATGGAAGAGGTGTTAAGCGAAATAGCACCGGCGATTGAGATAAAACACCTCATCATCTCTATTGCGGCAGGGATAACTACTTCATACATTTCCAGACATCTCAAAGATAAGATTTCCGTTATCAGGATAATGCCCAATACACCGGCCCTGATTCAGGAAGGGGCATCAGCGCTTGCCATGGGAAAACATGCGAAAGAGAGTGATTTAAAAACTGCTCAAAGGCTCTTCGAATCTGTGGGTAAAACGGTAGTGGTCGATGAATCTTTAATGGATGCAGTTACAGGTTTAAGTGGCAGCGGCCCTGCCTATGTGTTCCTCTTCATAGAAGCCTTAGCCGATGCAGGTGTAAAGATGGGACTCCCCCGCTCTATAGCCCTTCTCCTTTCCACACAAACCTGTCTGGGTGCTGCGAAAATGGTTTCGGAAACAGGAGAGCACCCTGCAAAGCTGAAGGATATGGTCACCTCTCCGGGAGGGACAACCATCAGTGGACTTCACTCTTTAGAGGCAGGGGGCCTAAGAACAACTATCATGAATGCAGTAGAAGCAGCCACCAGACGTTCCAAGGAACTTGGACAGGCAAAGAAGTGAATCTAATACGTGTTGCGCGTTCCGGGTTTCGTGTTTTTATATTGACTGTCATTTCGAGGAACGAGATTCCTCGCTGTCCATGTGATAACTATAAGCCCGTCATTGCGAGGAGCTTTAGCGACGAAGCAATCTCATTAAAAATCCTTTGAACGTGCCTCACAAACTCACCTTCAACCCGTAACGGAATCACTTTTAACTTCAACAAATCGTTAAATTTCTGAGACATTAGATACCTTGACCCAAAAAGAACACCTCCCCAACTGGCCTTCCATCATCTCCTGGTCCCTCTACGATTTTGCCAACACCATTTTCTCCATGAACATCATCTCCCTCTATTTCCCTTTGTGGGTAACAGTGGATAAAGGAGGTGAAGATATTTTATACGGCTCTGCACTTTCTCTCTCTATGGTCCTGGTTGCGTTCTCCATGCCCCTCCTTGGTGCTTTCTCTGATCGTATGGGGAGAAGGATTCCACTTCTTATGGGATTAACTCTCCTTTCGGTTTTTTTCACCGGTTTGATTGGTGTCTGTGATCACCTCCTGCTGGGACTTCTCTTCTTCGTTCTGGCAAACTATGGATATCATGCAGCACTCGTTCCCTATGATGCATTACTTCCCCGGGTAAGCCGGGGATCGAAGGTGGGCAAAGTTGCAGGGATAGGTGTCGCTCTTGGGTACGTAGGGGCTATTTTAGGTATTCTGATGGTAAAGCCATTTGTAAGTGAGGCAGGAAGGGGAGCTTCCTTTATCCCTACGGCATTTCTCTTCCTTGTTTTCTCACTGCCCTGCTTTTTTATGGTGAAAGAAGAGAGGAGAAAGGCAGCTACTTTCTTCTGGCGAAATATCAGGGAAGAGGTGGTAAAGATTAAGACTACTCTTTTTAATACCACAAAAAACCCGGGGTTGCTCCGTTTCCTGATTGCGAATTTTATTTACTGCGATGCGGTAAATACGGTCATTGCCTTTATGTCTGTCTATGCCCACCAGGTTATGGGTTTCAGTGATTCCATGATCCGTATCTTTCTCATTGTCTCCACCACCTTTGCTGTTGCAGGATCACTTGTCTTTGGGTGGGTTACTGATCGCCTGGGAGCAAAAAGAACACTTATGGTGGTGCTTTGTATCTGGATTGCCGGTCTGGTAATGGCAATTGTCAGTTTCTCAACATTGATGTTTTGGATGGTGGGTCCCATAGTAGGCGTCGCACTGGGTGGAACCTGGGTTTCAGCCCGTGCCCTGGTAGTTGACCTTTCGCCTCCTGAGAAGATAGGGGAGATTTACGGGCTCTACAACATGGGCGGGAAGTTTGGTTTTATCCTGGGACCTCTGGTATGGGGAACTATAGTCTGGGTCTTCGGCGGGTTAGGCATCCTCAAATATCGGATCGCCATAGGTTCCCTGCTCCTTTTCCTGGCAGGCGG
>CAZOKO010000118.1:0-6857 GCA_964580455.1 uncultured Thermodesulfobacteriota bacterium
AGAAAAAAGGAGTTTAGTCTGGCGGCCGAATATTGTAAAAGGGCTATCAAACTGGGACATAAGGTTCATCCTGTGATTTTGGAAGATTTGAAATCTTATGTTGATTAATAGGTTTAACCCACCGTTTTTGATAGTAAAACAATAAATAAGTTTTGCTGTTATGGGAATTATAAAATAAAAAAGTGTCTAAAATGCCTAAAGTGAGCTAAAGTGCTTAAAGTTTATGTCTGACTTCGGCGGATCAGATTTTATCTAATTTTTTATATTATGAAAGAATTTAAAACGATTATAATTATAACTTATAATCGTTAGCGAAGCTTATGAAAAAAGTTTTGTTCTTAATCAATGCCTTTTCCGGGAAACCTGCGGGGAAAAAGATAAAAGAAAGTATCCTTTCAGAACTTAGCGGGATGCTTTCCAGAGATGAGTATGATATAGAATTTACTGAAGCGGATATTGCGAGGCAGGTTAAGGATGCTTCTCCTGGATATGAGACAGTTGTGATGGTTGGTGGTGATGGAACAATGCATCAAGCAGTGCAGGGGATTGTTGGTTTGGAAAATAAGCCAAAGTTAGGAAGTATCCCAACAGGTACTGGTAACGACCTTGCAAGATCATTAGGGATCTTACCTTTCTTTAAATCTTATGGATTACGTGCCCTGCTTGAGTTGATTTTAAAAGGGAGGACTACACAGATAGATATCCTTAGTTTGAATGGCAAGTACTTTTTTGCAAACTATTTTAGCATGGGAAACGATGCGAAGATTTCAAATTATTTTAACAGAGTAAGGGTAATCCCTTTTTTGCGTAGTCGTTTCCTGATCCCTTTTAATAAAGCCCTTTACGGTATTATTGGTTTAACGAAAGGAATTTACAAAATACCGTTTGATATTGAATTGAAATACAGAAGCGGACAATCACCAACTGAAACGCTTACTTTCCCCAGTGGTGTATGTGAGGTTATATTTACCAATGTGAAAACATATGCAGGGGGGATACTATTGTCATCGGAATGCAGGATGGATGATGGCAAGTTTGAAGTTACTGTTATTCCCAGCATATGGCAATGGATAATGATGCATTTTACCCGGTTTTCAAAAAGACCGCTCAATGTTTTATATCCCAAGCTGATTCAGTTTCAAACTGATATGCTGGAGATGGCATTCACAGGAGATACATTCTACCAGATTGATGGTGAAATACCTGATGCTTTTCCAGAAGGAAGGAAAAATTTGATAGTGCGTGTTGAATCACATATAGAAATGATAATTTCCTAAACACAAAAAAGGGAGCAAATCTTCTCTTGACTCTTACTTCTCGCAATGACAACTTTATTTTTGAGGCTTCCATTTACGGATGGTTTTTATGATGTTTGATGAGGAATGGTTTTTTTTGTCACCCACAATAGCGGTTTCTCCACCATAGGAAAGCACTGTTTCGCGTTCCAGGATTGTTTCCTTGCTATAATCTGTTCCCTTTGCATGAACATGGGGTTTGAGCTTTAAGAGGAGGTTATCGACTGTTGATTCGGAAAAGATGGTGAGGAAATCAACACATTCAAGAGCTGAAAGGATTTCAATCCGCTCATTTTCAGGCATGATTGGGTAGTCATTACCTTTAAGTTTTTTCAGGGAAGAATCACTGTTTACTGCAACCACCAGAATGTCCCCATGTCTTTTTGCATCAACGAGACTTCTTATGTGGCCTACATGAAGCAGGTTGAAACCGCCGTTTGTTAAGACAATCCTCTTGCCCTGCTTTTTCAGTTCATCTATCTTCTTCGCAAGCTCGTCTCTGTCTTTTATTGTATTTTTTGTCATAACGTGAAACCACGAAGCCCACGAAGTTTCTTGTCTAGGATTAAATCCTTTTCTTGGATTATATGTTTTCTTCCTGACCCCTTGATTTCTATTTCATCAAAACTTGTTCACAGGCATGAAACACTTTATTTACTGTGAGCTTTCTCATGCAGTCCCTGTGCTTACAGGCTTTTAAATAACAGGGAACGCATTCCATTTCCTCTTCTCTTACCACAATACTCCTCTCATTTTGTGGTCCCACATAAAACGGATCGGTAGGACCAAAGAGGGCTACAACAGGGATATCTAAAGATGATGCCAGGTGCATAAACCCCGAATCAATACCTACAAATAAGTTTGCGTTTTTTATGACCGAAGAAAGGAATCGCAGGCTGCTTCCCGCTAAATTGAGTATATCAATATCATTGTCCTGATCTTTTTCTTCCACATATTTTATTATAGTTCTGTTGTATTCCTGATTATCCTTACCACCGACAAGTACAGGAGTCAAATCATGTTTTTTCTTTAATAGAAGCATCAACTCTGCAAAATATTCTTCTTCCCAGGTCTTTGCAAACCTCCTTTTGGATGCCCCGGGAGAAATGATAACGAATCTTTTTGGAAGACTGAAATTGCATTCATTCTTATCTATGTTAAGAAGTCCGACATAATCATTTTTAGTAACATTGATGTTCAGCCGATTCAAGAGCTTGACATTATTATACCAGCTGTTATGTCCCTCGATGTTATCTTTTATATCAAAACACAGATTCCAGGGGAAGCGGGAAAATCCAGCCTTAACCCGTGCTTTGCTCAATGCGGCTAGCGTAAGGCATCCCTCAGAGGTAGAGAGGGATATTAACAGGTCATATTTGTTTTTGCGTATGTTTTTTAAAAGTTCACGCTGGGCTTTTAAGCCACTTTCTCGAAGTATTATGCTATCCAGATAAGGTGAACCGACAAGCAACTCCTTAAGATAGGGTTTAAGGATTGAATGAACTGATGCATCTGGAAAATTTTCTCTTAATGCCCTTAAGAGCGGAAGAGAGAAGACTAAATCTCCAATCTGATTAAGATGTATAACACATATTTTTTTGGTATGCATGGTGAACTGTCATAAAAAAAAGTTATCGTCCCCCGCTTTTTCTATTTTATCAACGCTTTTGTTTGAATGAATGAATCTTTCCACCCACCAGTTTACATGGTGATAAAAACATGCGACAACGTTACACTCCTTCTCGGCATCAAAGGTTGCAATGGAATGGGCTACAGTCTGCAGGGTTTCATCAAAATTGTTTTCATCCGCATAGCCATTACACCCTGCAATTTTTGCCTTTTCAACTCCTCTGAAAGCCGGACAGTGAAAAATCCCGGATGAAGTGACCACAGTGTTAAAAAACTGCATATGGCATCTTTTGGGCTGCCTTTTCAGCTCAGAGAGCTTATTGTCCAGCATTGCCCTTAAGTTTACGCTTTGAAGGGTTTTTATCCTGCCCTCGGCAATACCTTTTGCCTTTTGTAAATTGCTCTTGATGTCTTCTATGATTCTTTCTTCTCTTTTTCTGTCTAATTTATCCAGAAGGGATTCCTTTTGAGAGTCCTGAAGCCTTATGAGGCAGGGTTTGAAGGAAACATAGTCAAAGGAATATTTGCTCGCCAATCTCACTGCTTCTGGCATTTCACTTATGTTCTGGCACAGCCCATGTCCATTTACATGTATTCCTTCCCAGACAATGACGAAGGAATAACCAAGGGTGATTTGATGATTCCGCAATTTAACTTTCCGTGCATTCTTAAGTATGTCAGCTAAAGTCACACCGGTTTGTGGCCTGTGAGATTTAGCAAATGTTTCTTCAGTTGCGGAATCTATGGAAATTCTTATCCAGTCTTCTTTTTCTAATAATTCTGCTACGTTTTCAACTTGGGAAAGTCTTGATCCGTTTGTTACGATACCAAGCTGCAACCCTTTACTTTTGATGAAACTCACAATTTTTTCAAATTCTTTGTGAAGGGTGGGTTCCCCACCCCCAAGAAGTATAATAGATAAAAGTCCATGAGACTGTAAGATGTCCACAGTACCTTTTATGTCATCTAGCTTAAGATATTTTCCGGTATTTATAATTTTTGAATCGACACAGTGCGGACAGGCAAAATTACAGGCAGATGTGAGATCCAGGTTTATTGATACAGGTGCATAATTGGGTGGTGTGTTCCTCTCATCACCCGAAGCAGAACTCCGCTGCCATGTGATATATTCCTTAAGCCTTTCTATAATCGAATCTTGCCTCAGTTTCGAACTGAAATCATATTCTTTGTGCTTCAGTTTATCCATATAATAACCTTACATCGTTTCACAACTGTCATAGATTTGTTTCGTCAGAATAGTATTACTCACAATATGCGGCTTTCCTATGAGTGGTTCCCGCCTTTCCCTGACTGCAGAAATAAAATTCTGAACCGATAGTTCAAGAGGGTCTGTTATTCTCAAGGATTTATCTGCATAATTAAAGTAGATGTCATAACTTCTAAGGTCCAATCTCCGGTTCACAATTATATCATTGAATCCAAATGAAAAATTACGTGGCTGGCATTCTTTTCTTATCAAACTTATTAACACTTTACAAGTATTGATATTAGAAGCGTAGTTAAACTTTATTAGCATTTTTTCTTCAGGGTACTCGATATCCAGATTAATAATTTCTCCATTGCCGAATATACAGTACAGAATACTCAAGGCATGTGGAACAGAATCCAGGATCATCTCTTTTCCGGCAAACATGGGAGACAGGCCAATAAAAAAAGTATCAATCTTCTGGCTGTCAACTGATCCACAGAGATCTTTATAATAAGGTAATGAAAAAGGCCATTGAGAATTCATGGCGATTTTCACGTTTTTGCTTTCAGCCATTTTAAAAATGTTTTTAAGCATGTCTTGCACATCATCCATTTTATGGCAGATAAATGGCTTCTCACAAAAAATATGCAATCCTGCTTCAATGGATTTAATTAGATATTCATAATGGGTCGTGTAAGGGGAGGCTATGACAATTGCGTCAGGCCTTTCCTTTCCCACCATTCTATTAAAATCAGTATAGGCAGTAGCATTAATTCCATATTGCTTTAAAGCGGAAGAAGCATTGTGGGATGTTTTTTCTGTTGTTCCCAGCACTGAGATAACAGGCGCACCATTTTTCTGGAAATACTTCCCAATGTATTTTCCTATGCCATTTCTATTTCTTCCAGCACCTATTATCGCTACCTTCATCTCATCTCTACTTTTTGCCGATAGTGTTTTGATTGTAATATCATAATGACATTTTTATTGCTATTCAAAAGTATGGTTGTGGTGTGATAATATGATTGAAAAAAAATGAGTGGAGATGAAACTTTTCTAAAGCTTCATTCCGTAGATGCGGTATCTTTTGCTTGCCTTGCCACCCAATTGTCTGGTAATGCCATTTTGAGGGATGAGGTTATTCTCCAGTATCCAGGAGATTTCTGCCAGTTGGTATCGATCTCGCGGACAATAGATAACGGGGGGCCTTATAATTACCTAGCGTAAAAGTGACACTAATTTGTTTTGATGTGTTTTATCAAACCAGATGAGAAATAGTATAAAGAAACTATACAGGAGGTGAACGATGATATAGAAGTACCAGCCCTTTACCCCGGATCGAAAAAGGATGATGAGTAAACTTAAAATGCTAAGGTAGCTGAAAGTGAGAATATCTACCAGTTTAAATAGCATATGATCAAAAACTTTTTTATCGTGGAAAAGACACTTTTAATACAGTCGGACTCATTAGTAATTAAAAGAATTTATTTTGATATTTCTATTCCCACTGTAGGTTCTAGGATGTTTTTTCTTTCTTTTCTTCCAACGATTGTTAATCCATGACCACTGGTTTGGGTACATTCTGACATATTTCTCAATAACTTTCGTATAAACAGTGGTTATGGTGTAGATATCTTCAGGGATGTTGCCATTAGGATTATATTCAAGGTGTGGTTCAATAAAAATTTGATGAGAAAGATCTTCATTACGTACAATGAAGATTGGCATGATAGGAGCTCCTGTCCTCAAGGAGAGTAAGGCTGGACCTATTGCTGTTGGGGCTGGCACCCCGAAAAATTCTACATCAATTTCTGAGCGTCTCTTTTTCTCATCGGCAATAAGACATATAATTTCATTCATTCTAAGGGAGTTGAGAATCTGACGAAGTGCTTTTGACCAGGGGTCAATGTAGATGAAACGACCACCTTGTTCGCTTTCAATTTTTCGGAGAACCCTAGCTATCCCTTGGTGTTTAGGCTCCTTTATCAGCATGGTAAAAGGATAACCTTCTCTTAGCATTTTAACCCCTAACAGAGTGAAATTTCCCAGATGGGCACTAACTGCTATGACTCCCTTTCCATGAGAAAGGGCTTTATCCAGGTTTTCAGTTCCATGGACACTTATCCTATCAAGGATAGTATTTTTATTTTTTGTTCCCGAAAGGAGGGTTTCAGCAAGATTGAGCCCTAGATGATTTGCCAGCATTCTTGTAATGTTTTCTATATTTTGGTTATCATAAGACGAACCAAATGCAATCTTTAAGTTTTTTCTGATTCTTCTTCTGTATCGCCTGGTGGAACGTACATAAATAGATGAAATCTTTTTAGAAAGATTAAAAACAGCCCTCTCTGGTAAACGGTTAGTAAAGAAAAACGCTATCCTCAGCATTATAGCCAAGAGGTAGTAGACAAGTGACTTCATTAATAAATAATCTCCTTCTCTTTCACTAAAGCTCTAACGTGTCGGAATTCCTACAACAGATAGATAATATTAGTCTTCCATTGACATTCGGGTTTTTACTACTAGCATGATTTATGAAATATTGCAATATTGATGTGTTCGTAAAAAGTCCAATTTGCTCCTTGTTTGTCATTCCTGCCCCGTGTCAAGTATGGGATAAACTTAAGCAGGAATTCAGTAATATCAGGTTGTTATGGACTCCCGCTTTCCCCCCCATGTTAGGATAGTTGTCACCTGTAAGAAGAAGGATACCCGGGAGAGAA
>CAZOKO010000119.1:0-1236 GCA_964580455.1 uncultured Thermodesulfobacteriota bacterium
GGATCGATACTAAAGCAGCCTAACCCTGTGTCCATTTTTTCGGGGGAAGATCAACCACCTCCACTAATATTAACCACATTTTCTGTTACTTTTAAGTTAATTAACGTCTCAGAAATTATACAACCTATTGCAAACTAAGGAGTATTTTGAGGCTGGCAGGCTTTCACCTTTCTTCGTCGTTCCCCTTCAGCAATCCAACAGCGAGTGAAGAGGTTATTCCAACTGTATTCCCGGCAGAACCTATCGGAAACAAATATTCATACAATCCCTCAGACACTGAAGTACTGAAGATTCGAACAATCGAAGGAACCAGAACAAGAACAAATAAAGTAAAAAAGCCCACTCCCCCAATAAAAGCAAAAAACGAAGAAGAGTTTCTAAATGACCTTCCACTAAGCAATAATCTATTTATACCTTTACCTAAAGCATAGGGAATAAAAAAAGATAAGCCAATCCACAGTGGCAATAGAACTAAAGTTATAGCCAGTTGAACAATTTCACCTGCACCAACAGTTATATTCCCCATATTACTAAACTATCAAACCTAATAGCTAAATGTCAAATCAAATCCTCACCTTGCTCTACCTTTACCTTCAGACTAATCTATGGTTTGAGACCCGTATGCTCTTTCATTAAGATCCAATTAGCAGATTAAGTAAAAACTTTATAAATCCTTTCGTTTTCCCTTGACTTTTTATGCTATTAATGAGAAACTAATATATTTAAAGGTACAGGTTCAAAATCTGGTGAGATAAATATTCTAACTTAATTAGAACTTGCCTGGCGGCTTATTGTTTACTTTATAACTTCTTATCTCATCCCTTTTCCATAAAAACTACTTGGTGAGCGAGAGCATGCCGGGGTAGGGGATAGGTGTATGAGGATTTAGCATTAGGATCAGGCAATTTATTTCTGGTTAATAAGCTGGATTGTGATCTCAGGATATAGTGAGCTTTATGTTGTAGCCCAATGAGACAGAAAGGGGTGATTAATATTGACTTTAGTCAGGCTTGGTGAAAACGAGCCCTTTGAAAGTGCCCTAAGAAGATTTAAGCGGCAATGTGTGAAAGCGGGTATTTTTACGGAGGTGCGAAAGAGAAGGTACTATGAAAAGCCTAGTATCAGGAAACGAAGAAAGAAGTTATCTGCAAAACGGCAAGCTTTGAAGAAGGAGTTTTAAAACTTATCCCATCAAAAAGCAAGTTCATACCAATCAATTCAATTATTATAAAAGGG
>CAZOKO010000119.1:1336-6851 GCA_964580455.1 uncultured Thermodesulfobacteriota bacterium
ACTTATCCCATCAAAAAGCAAGTTCATACCAATCAATTCAATTATTATAAAAGGGGGGAAATTATGGTTAGGAGATTACATGGAAAAAGTTTGCTAGGAATTGTTTTTATGTTTACCACCTGCCTTGTTTTATCCTGTATTTCTTCTGCCTTTGCTCAGTGCCCCCCTGACACTATCCCATGCACTGGTTTCCCTGGTTGGTGTTGTTCTAGTGAAATATACTGTGAGGATCCAACTCCCCCGGATTGCCAACTTATTGCTGGAACTACAACCACTAGTGCTGCTGCAACCACAACTGTTAACCCTGACTGTACTTCAGATGAATGGGATTGTGGAGATGGTACATGTTGCCCCCTTTGGGCCTCTTGCTGTAAAGGGGATTGTTGTGATAGAGAGAATGAGGTTTGTGACAATGGTCAATGCAGAGCAAAATGTTCCCTTTACCAAATCTATGGCGAAGACTCTGCAGAAGTTGAACTGTTGAGAACATTTCGTGACAAGGTGCTGAGCCTAACACCTGAAGGTCAAGCAATCATAGAGCTATACTACCAGTGGAGTCCTGTGATAGTCAGAGCAATGGAAGAGGATGAGGAGTTTCGGGAGCAGGCGAAGGGAATGGTTGATGGGGTTTTAGAATTGATTACGGAAGAAGCAGAGTAGATTATTCAACTATACAGGTTATCTGAAAGGCAGGGTTTAGGCTCTGCCTTTTTCTCTGGTGTACCCATATATTGTATGTCGGAAATTATACCAAACAGTTTAACCTACGACCATAAATGTGAGTAGTTAGGATCCGAAATAGTATTCAAGGATACAAAATCAAATATTAACTCCGGAATGCTGATTCAATGCTTAATCTTTTTAGTGTTAAGGAATTGGTGACTACGAAAAGTGAACTTATAGCCATGGCAGACATGCCAATAACAGGATGAAGCAATCCCATGACGGCAACCGGTATGGCTATTAGATTATAGAAAAATGCCCAGAAAAGATTCTGCTTGATCTTCCTGAAGGTGTTATGAGAAAGTTTTACCGATGATACTACAGCACTTAGCTGTCCTCTAACCAGGGTAATATCAGAAGATTCGATAGCAATATCGGTTCCCGTTCCAAGGGCAATCCCCACATTTGCCTGGGTCAGCGCCGGTGCATCGTTAATACCGTCCCCCACCATGGCAACCATCCCCAGTTTATCCTGCAACCTCTTAATCTCTTCAACTTTATCCCCGGGCATCACTTCTGCCAGAACCCTTTCAATACCTACTTTTTCAGCAACAGCTCTGCCTGTTCTTTCATTATCACCTGTAATCATAACAGTTTCAAACCCCATCCCACTCAACTCTTTAATTGCATCGATAGAATCTTCTTTAAGCGTGTCTGCAACAGCAATAACTCCAGCTGGTTTACCAGCAACTGCCACTAACATTACTGTCTTGGCTTCGTCTTCCAATCTCTCAAATGAATTTTTCATGGTATCAAGAGATACCCGAGATTGGTGCATAAGTTTTGGACTTCCTATCAGGACTTCATCTCCATTTATCTTCCCTCTCACACCCTGTCCGGTAACTGCTTCAAATCCCTCAAGTCCATTGAGCTTTAATCCTCTCCCTTTTGCTTCATTTACAATTGCTTGACCCAGTGGATGCTCGGAACCCGCTTCAATTGAACCGGCAATTCTCAACAGTTCATTCTCGTCAAAACCATCACCAGGCACAATATCGGTCACCCCAGGTTTTCCGCTGGTGATAGTACCCGTCTTGTCAAAAACGATGGCTTTAACATCTTGAAGAGTCTGGATGGCTTCTCCGCGACGGATAAGGATGCCTTTTTCTGCTCCCATCCCGCTTCCAACCATCAGCGCAGTAGGGGTTGCCAGACCCAGCGCACAGGGACAGGCGATCACCAGCACCGTAATGGCAGCAAAAAGGGCGAGTGCAATAATTCCCAGAGAGGGATTTACCCAGGGGAGATAGTGCTGTGCCTTGTTAGCAATAGTTGTAAAAAAATCCGGAAATATAAGCCAGGCAGCAAAGGTTAAAACTGCAATGGCAATAATTGTTGGGACAAAGAAATAAGTGATTCGGTCAGCAAATTCCTGGATAGGAACTTTTGTCCCCTGACACTCTTCTACCATCTTGATAACCTGGGAGAGAAAGGTGTCTTTGCCAACTTTGGTTGCCTTCACGTTGAGCAGCCCCTGCTGATTTAAAGTAGCACCGATAACTTCATCCCCTTCCTTCTTTTCAACTGGCATTGACTCACCGGTTGCCATAGATTCATCAATACTGCTCTCTCCATTTGCTACCACTCCATCGGTGGGAATTTTCTCCCCCGGTCTAATTATCATAACATCTCCAACCTGAACCTTTTCAATGGGTACTTCAACCTCTTCCCCCTCAACCAGAATGCGGGCACTTTTGGCTTCAAGCTTCAAGAGTTTTTTAATCGCCTGTGAAGCTCTCCCTCTCGCCATGGTTTCTAAATATCTTCCTATAAGATGAAAAGCCAGGATCATGGCTGCAGGCATGGCGAAACTTGGTATATTAACGAAAAAGGAGGCTATAGTAATAATATAGGATGCAAAAACGCCCAGAAAAATGAGGGCATCCATATTGGGATTCAAATGGATCAACCCTTTAATAGCTGATTTATTAGTCTTATGACCCGCCCAGAAAACCACAGGGGTAGCAAGGAAGAACATAATTAAATTGTGGTAGAGATGGAGAAAATGAATGTGCGAAAACCACATCACCAGCATGATCACTAACATAGGACCGGTAAAGGACCAGGCAATAATCAGTCTATTCCTTGCCTCCTTAACCTTTTTCACGTCCTCATCTTCTTTTCCCTCTCCCTCCCTGGTTATCGCTTTCTCTTCCTCCTTAACAAAAAAACCAATATTGCTTATTGTTTCCTTTAAATCATCCATCCCTATTTTATTGGGTAAATATTCAATGGTTGCCTTTTCTGTTGCGAGATTAACATGTGCCTGCATCACCCCAGCTAATTTATTTAATGTCCTCTCCACTCGTGACGAACATGCAGCACAGTTCATGCCCCCAATCGGCAAAATGACTTTCTCAGACTTCACTTCATAGCCCATATTCTTAATAGCATCTATAAAAGTGAGTTCATCAGCATCATCAGGGTTAAATGTAATCATAGCCTTTCCCGTAGCCAGATTTACATGAACTTCATCTACTCCGGCTATTTTTTTTAAACCTCTTTCCACCCTTGACGAACAAGCGGCACAGGTCATACCTCCAACCTGCAAATCTATCCTCTTTTTTTCCATCTTAGTTCCTCATAC
Source organism: uncultured Thermodesulfobacteriota bacterium (assembly GCA_964580455.1). Classification (GTDB taxonomy): domain Bacteria; phylum Desulfobacterota; class WTBG01; order WTBG01; family WTBG01; genus CAZOKO01. Next base: position 4,647 of record CAZOKO010000119.1, read on the forward strand.
CATAATTAATCTAGAGAAATAAAAAATATTATCTGGTTACCTACAATACTCAAATTGTCTATTAGTTCCTGGATCCCTGCTTTCGCAGGGATGACAGACAAGGATGGAACTGATTGAAAAAACATGTCATTCCCGCACAAGCGGGAATCCAGTATTGTTAATAATTTCATCAGGGCATACAACTGGAGATTTCCGGATAATCAGAAAACACTATTTCAGTCTTCCTTAACCCGGTAGCCTTCTTCAATGATAGCAGACTCCATTTCACTTAAACTTATACTATCATCGTCATAAACAACCTGTGCTCTTTTATCCTCGAGGGAAACCTGAACCTCCTTTACTCCCTTACATGCACTCAGGGCATTAGTTGCTGCTTTAATACAGTGTTCACAAGACATTCCATAAACTGGTATTGTAACTGTTTTTTCCATGATATCCCCCTATTCATATTCCAAAGTTATTTAAAAACTCTCTGATTCCTTTCACTCCCCATCTATCATAGAGAGTACCCTATAATCATTTACTACTCTTTCTATCAGCGCTTTCCTCTGTTTCTTTGCTTTTGAATTGAGATATTTCTCTCTTACATCCTCGTCTTCCATACTTCTTTTAAGCTCTCCTTCTAAGTCGTCAAGGTCATTTATCGCTATCAAAGAGTCAATGCTTTTGAAAGCCTTGAGGGAAGGATTGTCGAATGATAATTTTTTGCATTCTGCTTCACCCCCGGCAGGGATACAGCAGGGTTTTAGCCCCTTGGCATCACAGGGCTTGCTTCCGACAAAGTAGAGATTGCCATCCTTCACCCTGGCAATGGTTGGGATTAACAAATCAATAAACCACCCTGTTTCAAACATGAAATAATATCCATCCGCTAGCTTATCCACTCATTCCCTCTTTTGTTTTAAACCACAAAGTGCACGGAGAAAAACAAACTAACCTCTGTGGTTTAAAGGGTTATAACTTCCCGACATTTTTAAGATGCTCAAAAATAGGTGATATGCCGGTCCGGTTTATCACAAAATTGAAGTGATCCTCATGATCCTCACTCCATTCCTTTTCAATAAGATCCACACAGACCTCCAGAATGAGATCTATCTTATCCGAATCGGTTATCCTATATAGTTCCCTCCCGTACTGGGCAAAACGGCCGAAGGTGCCGCCCACCATAATGCGGCATCCTTTTTCAGCCGCTGCAAGTGTTCCAGTCGGGCAAACCCTAATGCAATCACCACAGACCTTGCAGTAGTCATAATTTATGACCGGTCCTCCATCCTTGAGCGTGATAATCCGGTCAAGGCAAGTCTTTACACAGCTTCCACACTGGCTGCATTCCTTATCGGTAACCATGGGTCTGGCCACACCGTGGATTCCCACCTCCTTGGACTCGGCTGCGGTACAGATATTTGAGCAGCCGGAGATGGAGATAGTGAAGGTGCTGTGGGGCATGAGCACTTCACATGCTTTATCCGCCAGGATTTCAGTAATCTTCAGTTCTTCCATCTTCTGCTTAATCTTTGGTCCTAACTCCCTTACATTGATAAGATCCCGGTCACAACCAAAGAAACGGGAGTGACAGAGCTCTATGGTGTAAAGCGCAGGATCTTTGTTAAGGGTAGTCTGAGGGTCAACGGCATCGTCAGATTGACCTTGTTCCCGGGCCTGTTGAATTTTGGCGATCTTTTCAGGACCGAACCACTCAAAATAGTCATCCCTGGTCTGCTGCATCTCTTTCATGGTAACCACATCACTTTTGTTCTTGCGTGCCAATTTTTCAGCCCATAGTATAATCAGATTCCTTATAATATCATGGATTGGAATGCCTTCAACAATCTCTCTTGCATCTTCTTCCCATTTCATATGAACCTCCTTTAAAATTTTTACGTATTGTCAAAACTAAACCACAGAGTACACAGCGCAGCAGAGCTGCAACCAAAACAAATATAACCACGAAGAACACGAAGGCCACGAAGAATGAAACTAAACTTTGCTAAAAAAACACGATGTTGCAGGTTTGTAGTACAGAGAAAAATCTTTTTAAATCAATAAATTACACCTTCTTCCATAGTAAATCTCTGTGTACATTTTAATGAAAAACTTTTAGCCATAGACCTCCCCTCAAATTTAAAAAACGGAGATAAGAGAATGAATTTACGGTTCTTTAAAGTTTTGAGTGGGTAACATTGAACATGCTATAATCCTGGGAAA
>CAZOKO010000120.1:0-6756 GCA_964580455.1 uncultured Thermodesulfobacteriota bacterium
AGGTTTATAACCCTAACCTTTCGATGTGTCCACTAATTTAGGGGAACCTCAGTCCCTATTGATAATTTATTTTCTATATAAATGCCAACAAAAGTTCCCATTGCAAAACCACCGGCATAAGCTACATAACAGGCAACATTGGACAAATTATGAAAAATTTGACCAATTGCAAGAAGCCAAATCAATATTTCAAAAAAACCAAGCAGTGGGGCAAATATTTTCATGCCCTTTGAAATAAACATCACACGAAGTGTTCCAAGACTGACATCTAAAACCCGCGCAACAAAAATAAGTAATGGCAGAATAAACCATTTAAACAATTCTGAATTTAAAAATAATTGATTGTCCATCTCTTTATTTGTGCCCCTTTATAATTGTAAAATTGCAATTAAAGTGGGGTTATTAAGAAAAAAATGTTGATCTTTTTAAATCCTGATTATCCATCTGAATCTCCTTATCGTCAATATTTGAATTTTGCTAAACATAAATGTCAAAGCATTTTACAATATGGAAAAGGGGAGTTCAATCCTTATCTAAGGCACAGGCCATTTCATTGTCTCTAAGTGTTCATGAAGCTGTGCTGCGGTTCGGAACTTTTTAAGAATGAGGGAGCGTTTCAAGCCGCAGCAGATATTTCTTATGCAATGATAGATAATTAACTCTTGTAGACTTATCTGAAGCGATTAGTGGAATAGGCACATTGACACATGCTCAGACTATACCTATGTCGATTTTACAAGAAGTATATTTTATTTCAGAGGAGTGGCTACAAAAACCGCTGCATGAGCTTCACAAGGAAGTTCTTGAAAGATTTGAACACTTATTTAACAGGACTCTTACGGTTAACCGGTGGGCGTATAGGGGAAACTGCAAAAAGGGCAGGAAATACTTCTTAAGCCCTTCCATATATTTCCGTCATCTCCTGAAGCCTTTGTGCCAGAGATGGTGTTATCTGTTCTGGCAGAAGTTGCCATTCCCAATTTCCTTTTGGAGTGGAGGGCAGATTCATCCTGTCCTCCTCTCCAAGACCCAGAATATCCTGCATAGGAAAAACAACCATGTTTGCAACAGACATCATAGCAAGCCGGATAAGTTCCCAGTGAATATCCTGTTTTGACACTTCATGTCCCAGGTATCGAAAAAACTTCTCTTTAACTTCCGGTGTTGCCTCATTTTCAAACCATCCCCTTATGGTATTGTTATCGTGCGTTCCGGTATATAATACACAGTTCTTCACATGATTATGCGGCACATAGGGATTTGTGACAAGATCATCACCAAAGGCAAAAAGAAGTACCTTCATGCCCGGGAAACCAAAACGGTCCATGATTTCCTTTACGTCAGGAGTAATGATACCCAGGTCTTCAGCAATGATAGAGGAATCGGGGAATTGTTCAAGAAGCACATTGAAGAAATCTTCTGCAGGTGCTTCAACCCACTTTCCATTAATAGCATTCTTCTCACTTGCTGCAACCTCCCAGTAAGCAACTAATCCCCTGAAGTGATCGATGCGAACCATATTAAAGAGCTTCAAATTGTGTTTTATGCGTTTCATCCACCATCCATATTTTCTTTTTTTTAGTTCATCCCACTTGTAAACAGGGTTGCCCCATAGCTGTCCTGTCTCACTGAAATAATCCGGGGGTACACCTGCAACAAAAGACGGCTTCCCATCACCATCAAGTTTAAACATTCCAGGATCTGTCCATACATCCACACTATCATAATCTACGTAAATGGGCATATCTCCAAAAATCTGGATACCTTTTTTGTTGCAATATTTTTTTAGCGAGAACCACTGCTTAAGAAAAATATACTGAAGGAACTTCTCCATCTCGATTCTCTCGTGGAGCTTTTTGCTCAACGTTTGCAAAGCTCCTTGTTGCCTGTCTCGTATTTCCTGAGGCCAGTTACTCCAAACCTGTTTCTTGAAACTTTCCCTAAAGGCAATGAATTGTGCGAAATCTTCAAGCCAATAGGCATTCTCCAAATAAAACTGTTCGCATTCATTTTTTTTATTCTTCTTAAAACGTTTATAGGCAATATTGAAAAGATTTTCCTTATAAACAATAACCTTATGATAATCTATCCTCCTCTGGGGAAAGCTGGGTACAGGCTCAAGATCTTCTCCGGCAAGAAAACCATCTTGAACCATAAGCTCCGGGCTTATCAGCAGTAAATTGTTGGCAAAGGCAGATATGCTATGATAGGGAGAGTTGCCATAAATTGGATCTGCAGGATTTAATGGAAGAATCTGCCAGAAACGCTGCCTGGTTTGAGAAAGGAAATCCGCAAATTTATATGCCCATGGCCCCATATCCCCGATACCATAAGACGAGGGAAGTGACGTAATATGAAGGAGTATCCCACTTCCTCTTCTCTTCATCCTTTTCTCCTCATATAAACATTTGTAAATACTGACCACAGAGGTCACAGAGATTTCTTTCAACACTAAGATTCCATTCAGGTACTATCTGTTCTCTCTTCACTTAATGATTTTTAGATGTCTATTTTTTTCTATTTTTTCAACCTTTTTTAGAAATTGTGGGTGGACATTCCACTGGCCTTCATTTGTCTTAATACTCATTGTTTTCCGATTAATACGTATAATGACTCCGCGAACCATGTTCTTCCCATCACGAAACTCAACTATCTCACCTACCTTGAATTTCTTTGAAAGCTCCAATGCTTCTCTACTGGCAAGATACTTTAACCGTTCTACAATTCTGTGGTTCAGTTCCAGTAGTTCTTCCCTGCTTAGTTTGTCAATATCAAATTCCATACGTTCTTTCTCCTCTTGCAAATTCTGGGATAATATCCATCAGCGTAAAAGCATATGATTATCTCGCTTGAGAATCAAGAAATTATCAAAAACTAATTATTCTATTAAACTCTCGCTGAAGTCTTGGAAAATGTGTAACGTTATAAGTTTATTCAAGCTCTGTTTTGGGTGGAGCATAGACAGTCGTCTTACCGACACCTGCATAGTTTCCCTGGAATCTGCTAATGTCCATGCCAAATAGCAGGAGGGGATCCGCAATCTTTAACATCTCTTCCCGCCCCTTGTTTAAAAGCTCTTCATTCATGCTAATTGAGAGAACATCCCCAATAAAGTTGTTCTGTGATTCATTGGGGCGGATAATTTGATTCAAACAACATTCAATATGTTGAAAACACTCCTCAAGCCTGGGAGGCTTCACTTTAAGAGCTGGAACCGCAGTCAAGCCGGCTTTATCAACCTCATTCACTCCGGCCGAATACATAAGACCCGTCTTAGCCACTTTTTCAATCAGTGAATAGGGCGCATAGTTAATAACGAACTCCTTTGTGCTCTCAATATTCTGGGACGTGTGCCACATGCTGTTAGAACAAAGTAACATCTGTGGATTCTCAAGACTTGAACAAAAAGGGAAAACAAGTCCAAAGGGGGCAGCATTTACCCTTCCTCCATCATCGATGGTTGTAACAATAGCTATTTGAAAAGTAAGAACCACATTATTAAGATGCCACAAAAAATCTGGGGTTATCTCTTTTTTCATTGTCTCCTCCTAAAATTGATGCAGTAGGTTACACCGTTCCATAAATAATCCCTGAATCATTCGGCCCCCGATAAGGCATCCGACTCATTTCCTTGATATGCGCTCTTGCCAACATTTCCTTAATCTGTGTCTCAGAATAGGATTGCCCCTGGGGGGTATTAATTAACATATTGAGAGAAAAAATCGCTGGAAAGAGGGGATGATCAAACGTGTCTTCCAGAATAAAGTCCTGAATGAGAATCAAACCACCTGGTTCTAGAACAGAAACTACTTTTTGAATAATTCTCTGACAATCATCTGCTCCTTCTCCATGGAGAATGTGGGATAGCCAGGCAACATCATAGGACCCCTCAATATTTTCCTCAACATAATTGCCAGCCATAAAATCAATACGGTCTTCCAAGCCGAACTGTTTTACTGTACGGAGTGCAAAAGGCTGAGTAGTCGGAAGATCAAAGATAGTTGCTCGAAGTTGAGGATTGGCAAGACAAAAATGAATAGCATAGGTACCGGGGCCTCCACCCAGATCAAGAAGGTGTCGTTTATCATGTAAGTCAATCTTGGTTGCAAGTTGAGGTGCATTAGCCATGGCAAGGTTGAACATCCCCATCAAAAAGCTTTCTCGCTCTTCCTCATCATCAAAAGGTCTTTTTCTGACGGGTTTCCCTTTTGTAACGGCCTCAGTTAATTGAGACCAGGCTCTGACAGTATGATAGTGATGTGCAATTAGATAACCAATGTACTTTGGTGATTTTTTGTTCAAAAAAGTGTTGCTTGCAAAGGTATTGGCATAGCGGTTGTTTTTCTTGATCAGGAGATCCATGGCTACAAGCGCGTTAAGCAGCATAGTAAAACCTCTCACATCCCCATTCAACCTTCGTGCAAGCTCTTCTGCTGCAATATAATTATCACCGATCCGGGTAAATAGTTCCAGCTGAACCCCTGCATGCAAGGTGCAGGCCTCCCAGTAACTTCCTGCAGTATTGAGTAGCTTTTCACCATTCCAACCATCTTTACTCTTCATTTTACCTCGACTGACTGTTGTTCTAATGGAACCAAGTACCATTTTGCATCCCCGTGCAAAGCACGGTTTTTTAAATGCAAACAATCAACAGTGAACCTATAACTCATCGATTATAAAATCCTCAAGTGTGAAGTCCCCGTTTTCCATACAGAGGTATCCACCTTTCGTATCTGTCCAGCATGGGAGCACAAAGAAATGTTTGTCTCCATCATATTGCTTGATCATGGTTTGATGAGAATGCCCGCATATAATCGTCTCAATACCCTGATTAAACGTTTCTTTAATCGCCTCTTCAGAAAATTGGAGTCGCCATGACTCCTGGGATTCAATTACTTGTTTACTCTTGAGGATAAATCTCTCTGCCAGGGCATTTTCTATAAAACCTGGGAGAACGGCATCCATCAATCTATATATTGGCCACTTTGTTTTTCTGTACCTCTGGAACTCAATATCGTTGGTATAAAGGAGGTACCCGTGGGTTAAAAAGAGGCTCTTTCCCTGGAGCTTTAGTCTGTTGCTCTCGCCCAAATAATCGATCCCGTATTTTAAGAGCACCTTTTCCCCCAAGAGCAGATCACGATTACCGATGATAAATCTAACCTTTAAACCATTTTGGGTCAATACATAGAGAGCATCGAATACAGCCTGATTATCTTCTATCACCCTCCTGTTATTAGCCCAATAATCAAAAAGATCTCCCAGGATAAAGAGATCACCCCCGCTCTCCTTAACCATTTCAACGAAAGCAAGAAATAGATTCCTCTTTCGCAAACTATTTCTTTCCAAATGCACATCGGCTATAAAGTAACTCTTTGAGCTCATACTATTTTCGTTCCTCATTTCCAGGCAATAAGAAGTGTTATATTAGGCAATTTAATAGCATCCAGTACCCTTTGATCAAAGATATATTGATTTGGAAAGTAATCATCCAATATTGGCTTCACATCTTTATAGAATAGAGGGTTAGCGCCGATATTTTTAAAAACTTCATCATAGCCATACAATTTACCAGTATGGTTAAACCAGTCTCCCAATACCAGTATATCCGCAGCCCTGGCAACATTTTCCATTGCCTTAAAATTGGCATAGTTTAAAGTATAACGCTCATACAGGAGTGTGGGAGATGTTACCTTTTTTAGCAACTCATCAGATGGTGGTTCCATGATATTCCAGATTACAGTTTCAAGATTCGCTTGAGGATATTCATCCTTAAGCTTTCCAACATTTTCCAGAATAACTGGTTGGGCATCAGTTGCAATAAGAGGTATTAACTTATTTTCCTTACTCATCTGCCTTAGCATAATGCCGGTTAAATTTGCCTTTCCCGCACCAATTTCTAAAAAGGTTTTTACTCCGGCAATGGTAGCAAGACGCAAAGAAATTTTTACAACCATTTCCCCAAAAAACTTATAGAAGGGCATTTGTGTGATTTCTGTAAAAATTTCTTTTAACCTGGGATCGTTCCAGTCAAACTTCCCTAGATCTTGCATTTCCAAAACCACTCGCATCATCTTCAACTCCATGTGAAATGCCTCTGGGATCTCATCCTCTTTTACCTCTTCCCGATTGACCACCCTTTGTGAAGCCTCCGCCCATACCTCCCATTGACCAAGATGTTTCACCACAAAATCAAAATACTCTTTCTCCAAATCAGCAAGCTTTTCTTTAAACACTTCTACTGTAAACATTCTTCACCTCCTCAATTTTACAAAATAACAAATTAGACTGGATTATATGAAATATGGTATTAAACCTGTCAAAGCACATCCAGTTTAATTCTACCAAAGAAGAAGACGGTGTCAAACTTTTCGTGTATAAATCTTTCCCCATAAAATTCTAATTCCTCACTTTTTCAGTCTGAACCTAAATTCTTTTCCCTAATCTCATTATATCTCATTTTTTTTCTTGCATAAAGTATAACATATGTTATACTCTCATGCCTTAAAAGGAGATTTCATACCATGGGTGAAGCTGCACCACAATTATATCGTCCACGAAAGCCTCAAAACTCACAGTACTACCAGTGTGTTGAAGACCACTTTGAGACTTTTGAACAGGTCTACGATGAGCGCTTCAGCAAGCAGTATGGCTTTTTCCGCCCCTATACCAAAGAAGTTATTTACCGTTATCTTGACTGCGGTGATCTGCACCATGGTTTCGCCCGGGTCAAATGTCCTGACTGCGGCCATGAAT
>CAZOKO010000121.1:0-6681 GCA_964580455.1 uncultured Thermodesulfobacteriota bacterium
TCTCCCGGGTATCCTTCTTCTTACAGGTGACAACTATCCTAACATGGGGGGGTTTCCAGACCTAATGTTTTGGCCTCAGATTTGTAAGTACCATTGGAGACCTCACCACTATCGAGAGTCATGCTCGATGGTTCATCATCAATAGATACACTAATAGTTGCTGGAGTATCTCCGTCTGCATCCAGATAATCTACACTATAATAAAATTGGGTTGAGGAACTTCCGTATTCAGGTGTAACCTTTCCATTTGATAATTGAGGAGCATGGTTATCAACGGTAGCCGAATATCCCGGAGAATAAATGCAGAGAGTGGCAATTTCCCTCTCATCTTCCGTATCATAATCCAGGCTATAATAGCTTCCTCTGAGCAGTTCTCTTCCGCTCAGCTCTTGGGCAATTGATGGGGAAAGGAAGCTATGAAAAACCATTAATGTTGATAAAGTGATAATAAAAAATTTGTATAATTTCATCACGATAGACACTGTTTTATAGTTTTTCCTGTAAAAACAAATAATTATACTTGCTTATCTTAGCAACTCACATCGTAATGTATATCGGATGTTTTTAAATTTTCTTTAAAAGAATAAAAAAAATGGGGTTAGACAAATAAGTCTAACCCCAAATGGATTAAGGATACGCAGGACAATTTTATTTCTTTGCAGCTCTCTGCACTACCATCCTGGCAGCTAACTTAAGGGCATTCATTAAACTTGAGGGATTTGCTTTCCCTGTTCCTGCAATATCATAGGCCGTACCATGATCCACTGAAGTGCGAATTAAAGGGAGTCCCAGGGTTACATTAACGGCATCTTCAAAATGTAATAGTTTAAGGGGAATTAAGCCCTGATCATGGTACATCGAAACAACAGCAGAGTATGCTCCTCGTGCAGCATGATAAAAGAGGGTATCAGGGGGCATTGGACCTTTTACTTCAATGCCTAATCGTTGTGCCTGCTTTATGGCAGGCAGAATAATCTCTTCCTCCTCTTTGCCAAAAATCCCGCCCTCACCTGCATGGGGGTTGAGGGCAGCAACCGCTAGCTTAGGTTTTTCTTCTCCAAAAAACTCAACCAGAGCACTATGGGTAATTTTAATAGTCGTCAAAATATTTTTCTTTGTGAGAAGTTGAAAAACCTCCTTTAGACCACAATGAATAGTAACCAGGGTCACTTTAAGTTTCTCACCAGCCAGCATCATTATATATTCCCGGCTTCCAGTCAGTTCCGCTAGAAGTTCAGTATGGCCAGGATAGGAGTAACCTGCATCAGACATTGCCTTTTTGCTGATAGGTGCGGTAGTAATTGCGTCAATCCTGCCATCTAAAACAAGCTTTACTGCCTCTTTAATATAGCTAACCATCGCCTTGCCGCAGGATTTAGTGGGGACTCCATAATCTGTTTCATCTATATTAATGTCAGAAAGGTTTAAAAGGTTAAGCATAGTATTTCTATATTCTCTATCCCCAACACTTTCTGTTTCATTTATTTTAAGAGTTGAACCTAGTAGTTTTATAGCCCGTTGCATAACCATCTTATCGCCCAGTACAACAGGGCGGCAAAAACGAAAAGTGCTCTTAGAAGAGAGCACCTTAACAATAATTTCCGGACCAACGCCGGTAGGATCACCCATGGTGATACCTATGATAGGCAAGTCTTTTTTTGTCATGAATAATTCTCATCAAGATTATTTATAAACATCACCTGCTTCAAATACCTTCTCACCCGTAACAGTAAGTTCATCTCCTTCAAGCTTACGATAAAAACAACTTCTATATCCAGTATGACAGGCTGCTACTTTCTGATTAACCTTAAACACCAGGGTATCCATATCACAATCTACGAATACTTCCTTTACCTCCTGAATATGACCGGAGCTCTCCCCTTTCAACCAAAACTTCTGCCTGGAGCGGCTCCAGAAATGGGTCTTACCTGAAGAGAGCGTCTTCTGCAACGATTCCCTGTTCATATAGGCAAGCATGAGAATCTCACCATTTTGATAATCTTGAACAATAGCCGGTATCAATCCCTTATCATCAAACTTAATCTCATCTAAAACTTTCATATTTTCTCCTCACATTAAATAAGTCTTGCAAAGTAAATAATCCATCTAGCATCCAGCATCTTTTTTTTACGAGGGATATTCCACGAGGCATGAAACCGTTCCCTAAACAACGCCTCAGTCACATCCTTACCTTGACCCCTCTTTTCTTCAAATAGTTTTTAGTTTCTTTTATGGTAAACTCTCTATAGTGAAAAACAGAGGCAGCCAGTGCAGCATCTGCCTCTCCAATGGTGAAGGCCTGGTAGAAATGTTCAAAGTTCCCTGCCCCACCAGAGGCAATAACAGGTATCTTTATAGCTTCTGAGACCGCTCTCGTCAATTCCAGGTCATATCCATCCTTAGTGCCATCTCTATCCATACTGGTAAGAAGAATCTCCCCTGCTCCTAAGTTCTCTACCTGTTTTGCCCAGTTAACAGTATCGATCCCGGTAGGTCTTCTTCCTCCATAGGTAAATACCTCCCAGCTTAATCGTTCTTCAGAAAAGCTCCCGTTCACTTCGTTCCTCTTGGCATCTATTGCAACAACGATACACTGACTGCCGAACCTTTGAGCAGCCTTTTCAAGGAATTGAGCATTCTCTACTGCAGCTGTATTGATTGATACTTTATCAGCCCCGGCATTGAGCATATCTCGAATGTCATCAAGATTCCTGATACCACCACCTACAGTGAGCGGCATAAAAACCTCAGACGCCGTTCTCTCTACCACATCGAGTATAATCTTACGCTTCTCATGAGAAGCGGTGATATCTAAATATACCAGTTCATCTGCACCTTCCTGATCATAGACCTTTGCATTTTCAACTGGATCACCTGCATCTCTTAACTCAACAAAGTTGATCCCCTTTACTACCCGACCATCTTTTACATCCAAACAGGGTATAATCCTTTTTGTTAGCATGAGAATCCTTTTATTTCGCTTTACTCACTAATTCCAGAGCTTTTTTCAAATCGATACTTCTTTCATATAGTGCCCTTCCTATGATAACCCCTTCTACACCATAATCCTCAAGCTCCACAAGTTCCTGTATGTGTTCGAGAGTAGTTACACCACCGGAGGCAATAAGGGGAATTTGCGTTGCGTCTGCTATTTCCCTGATACTACTGATGTTGGGGCCTCTCATCATCCCGTCACGCTTAATATCTGTGAAGACGATGGCTGCAATCCCCTTATCTTCCAGGCTCTTTACCAGTTCAGTTGCCTTCCTGGAGGTAGTTTCCTTCCACCCTTCAATAGCAACCTTACCATCTCTGACATCAATTGAAACGACTATCCGGTGAGGAAATTTACGACATGCATCTTCTAGAAGTGATGGCTTTTGATAAGCAACTGTTCCCAAAATCACCCTTTTGATCCCTGAAGAAAGATAGTGTTCTATTGTCTTAATCTCCCTGATGCCACCACCAAGCTGCAGAGGGATAGCCACTGATTTAATGATTTGGTAAATCGCTTCTCGGTTTTGTGGTTTGCCAGTGACTGCCCCATCAAGATCCACGATGTGGAGCATCTTAGAGCCCAGAGATTCCCAGTGTCTGGCAACTTCAACAGGGTTAGCAGAAAAAAGAGTCTCCTTATCCATCTCTCCCTGCTCTAACCGCACACAATTACCACCTTTTAAATCAATAGCTGGGATAATCTGCATTCTGTCCTTTCCTTAACTGGTGTTTCCGAAGTTCTTTAACAATTGCAAACCAATCTGCTGGCTCTTCTCAGGATGAAACTGGCAGGCATAGATATTTTCTTTATGGATACTGGAGACAAATTCTATCCCGTAACTTGTGGTAGTAGCTACCAATTCCTTATCATTCGGGATAACATAATAGGAGTGCACAAAATAGAAAAAAGATCCGTCCTCAACACCGTTAAAAATAGGAAGATCCTTCTTGATAGAAATTGAATTCCACCCCATGTGTGGAATTTTCAGTCGTGTGCCAGCCGGGTTATATTCGCTTGAAAAACGAGCCACCTTTCCCTTGATAAGATCCAATCCTGAGGTTTTCCCAAACTCTTCGCTCTCCGTAAAAAGGATCTGTAATCCCAGACAAATCCCCAGGAATGGTTTCCCTCCTTTTATCGATTTGAGGATAGGTTCAATCAGGTTCAGCTTTTCTAGGTTATGGATGCAATCTTTGAAAGCACCAACACCAGGTAGGACAACGGAGTGTGCATTTAAAATCTTATTTGGGCTACTAGTTACCAGAACATTATGGCCAGTATTTTCCAGAGCCTTTTGGACACTCCGTAAATTCCCCATTCCATAATCAACAACAGCAATCAAGAATCTCCCTTTCTATAATTTCCCTTTGGTAGACATAACACCGGTAATTCTTTTATCAACAGTGCTTGCCATATCCAGAGCACGAGCAAATGCTTTGAAGATGGCTTCAATGATATGGTGAGCATTGTCACCATAGGGAACATTGATATGTAAAGATATGCCACTTTTTTGAGCAAACGCGTTAAAAAATTCCTTAATCAGCTCAATATCAAACGTACCTACCTTCCCTTTAAGCAAGGGAGTATTGAATATAAGACTAGGTCTGTTACAAACGTCTAAAACAATTGAACCAAGTGATTCATCCATAGGAACAGTTGATTCACCGTATCGTTTAATGCCCTTGAAATCACCCAAAGCATTTTTAAAACATTCTCCCAGACAGATACCAATATCTTCAACCGTGTGGTGATAATCTACTTCAATATCTCCCATCGCCTTTAAGGTGATATCAAATAAACCGTGCTGAGCCAGGAGCTTCAGCATGTGATCCAGGAAGGGGATAGAAGTTTTGATGTTACTATTACCAGAACCATCGACATTTATCTCGACGGTGATCTCTGTTTCCTTCGTCCTTCTCTTCACCTTGGCCTTGCGCATCGTTTTCTCCCACAAAGGATTTATTAGGACGCGGATTACCGCAGGTAAACGCAGATAATCATACCATAAGAAGAACTATTTTTTCTTTGTGTTTCTTCGTGTGCTTCGTGGTTCAAAATATTTGATAATCTGCGTCTAAAAAAATGGTGGAGATGAGGGGATTCGAACCCCTGACCCCTACCGTGCGAAGGTAGTGCTCTCCCCCTGAGCTACATCCCCAAATCTGTTTGTATAAAAAACCCAATTTGAAGTGAAATGCCTATGGTTTTTCTAACTCTTTTATCATATTTCTATAAACTATTCTGATATTTCTCTTCTCTTGCCTCCGTGCGACATACAGACAAATCAAATTATACAAATAAAAACCTTGCATGTTTATAATAAGCCACGTTAAACTACCAGCTCTGCTGGTGCGATTTTAATTTATAAACCGCTGTGCCTAACATTCTGTCTGTAACTTTACTTTCAATGTGCCCTTTAATAAAACAATTCTACCTATGAAGAAGACACCTTGCTTTTCATCACAACCTTTACATTTTATTTTTCGCCCAACTCTTTCTTTATCTTTTTCCCTAAATCCTTTCCCACAAATTTGTTTGCCTTTAAAGAAATATTTGTCCACTTCAGCGCCTTCGCAAAATATTTGTTGAACATTTTCCATCGCTCCGGAGATTTGTCCTTCATTTGCTGAATCTTCTCCAAAGTGAGCTCATCATTGAATTCAACCATAATTAATAATCCATACCTTCCTGCTCTTTCAGCAGCATAGCTAGCTATCTTCTTAGCATCATCGCGCTTGCCTCCACTTATGCATGCATCCAATTGCTCGTTAACATACCCTGGATCATTTGCTTTTGGATCTCCTGGAGCAAATTCACATTTAGCTTCTTGAATTATTAACGCTAAGAACATTCCTGTTAATGCTGTTGCAAAACTCAGCTTTACACTTCCTCTCATATTTCTACCTCCTTATTGTTTTTGATATGAATAAATATTTTCAATCCTCCTTGAACTTGTTATTATCACTTTCTTTCATCGCTGTCTATTAATTTTTAATTGCAAAATTATTTAAGAAAATTATTTTTTTCATTAATTTAATTTCTTAAAACAAAAATTATTTTTTTGACCAATTCATCACTAACTAAAAGAATATTTTTCTTTATAAAAGAATATTTTATTTTTAGATGCATTTTAAATTCGTACTCTCCCGTAAACCCTTTAACAGCTTGACGTTACAGCGATCTCCTTTCATAAAAAAGCAATGCTTAAATATTAATTAATTAAATTACTTTTAAACATTATAAAATATTTTCTTGACTAAAATAATTTTAATGTTACATTATTAATAAATAAATAAACAATGTTCAAAAAATATTAAAGTTTTTATTTTTTGATACGAAATAAATTATAGTTAGCTTCTTTAGGATGTTTGACCTCAAGCGAGGTTAAATGTAAATGTCAATCTAAAACAAGGAGGGACTAATGGCAGTAAAGAAGAAGGCAGCAAAGAGGAAGGTAGCAAAGAAGAAGGTTGCAAAGAAGAAAGTTGCAAAGAAGAAAGCAACGAAGAGAAAGAGATAGGTTTGAAAAGAAGCTGTTTCTGCAAAACCCTATGGTTTCCAGTTCTATATCAGGACAATAAAACCATGGGGTTTTTTATTTATTTTTCAGATGAGGTTTTTAAAAAAGCCCTAGTTCAATAACGAAGTGCAACACAGAGGAGAATAGGGTATCCTTTGTGTAT
>CAZOKO010000122.1:0-6536 GCA_964580455.1 uncultured Thermodesulfobacteriota bacterium
TTCTAAATTCAATAAACATTACTTACCCATTTAAAACTTTAAAGAGCCATAAATATCTCACATTTCGTTATGTAGTAGTACGAGGTTCGAAATCGTTATCTAATAAAATGAAAGGAGGATATCACATCAGTTGCCCTTATGGATGTGTAGGCAGGGGGCGGGTTCGCATGGTAACATGCGGGCTGAACTTGCCCTGACACGGTACCGAGAAGGCTCGCAGAGATGCGGGTTGTTCCCAATCAGGGGTGCCGGCCAAAACCGCAGGCCGTAGCATAAAGCGAATGGTGCAGCTTCGTAAAACGAAACCGGACGGGAATAGTTGGGAGAGTCCGGGTGAGGGATAAATCCGTCAGGGACGGAATACACGCCGATCCTCTGACTACGAGGAGAAGGCCAGAGCGTGCAGGGAAGAAAAGGGCATAAGCACCTGTATGGAACCCGGAGTAGGGCCAATGGCATGCGGTGAAAGATAGCGATGTGGGACCTGAGATCCCAGCGTCTCCGCAGTACTTCGACTGCGGTAAGCGCCTGTCAAGTTGGGTGAAACCGGCAAGACAGGTGTTAGGGGCGTAGGGAAGTCGGAGTGGCCTTGAAGTGAAGACGGACAGGACAACACAACCTGACCTGAGCGTGGGGCCATGCTTCGACCGTGTTTAGGAAGTAAGGAGGGAGGCATGAGTGCTCATAGAGCTATGAACGTGCGTAATAAAGTTTCTGACTTACAGACTAAACTATTCCATGTGGCGAAACAGACGCTGGATAGGAAGTTCGGTGCGCTTTACGATAAGGTATATCGTGAAGACGTAATGCTGGAGGCATGGAAGCGGGTGAGAGCCAATAAAGGAGCGCCGGGAGTCGATGGACAGGACTTCGAGTACATAGAGAAAGAGATTGGGGTTAAGGAATATCTGGAAGAGATACGGCAGGAACTGAAGAGGAAAAGGTATAGAGCGAAGCCGGTAAAGCGATGCTATGTTGACAAAAGAGACAGCTCCGGTAAAAGGCCGCTGGGAATCCCAGTGATAAAAGACCGCATAGTCCAGATGGCAGTGAAACTGGTAATAGAGCCGATATTTGAGGCGAATTTTCTAAACTGCTCCTATGGATTTCGACCCAGGCGGAGTGCACACAGAGCGATTAAAGAGATAAAGGAAAAGCTGACCCTCAAGGGACAGAGAACGGTGATTGACGCAGACATTAAGGGATTCTTTGATAATATTTGCCACGAGATCATGATGAGGTTAGTAAAACGGCGCATAAGCGACCCGAGGATACTGAAGCTGATAGAGATGTGGTTGAAGTCGGGAGTGATGGAGAAGGGCAAGTATATCAAGTCAGACGGGACGGGTACCCCACAGGGCGGAGTGCTATCACCCTTGCTGAGTAATATATACCTACACTCGTTTGACAGGATGTTCGAGATGTCAGGGATAGCGGGAACGCTTATAAGATACTGCGATGACTTTGTGATACTGGTGAGGAGAGATGGGAAACAAGTACAGCGGAGAGTGGAGCAGATGTTGAAGCGACTCAGGTTGCAACTGAACAAGGATAAGACGCGAATAGTGGATGCAAGGGACGGATTTGATTTCCTTGGGGTGCATTTCAGGATGAGTCGGATAGGGAAAAAGGGAGCGAAGCAGAAGACAAAGGAACACTGCGTAGTATGGCCTTCAGACCGATCCATGAAGCGGATCAGGCGGCGCATAAAAGAAGTAATAAGCCGACGCTATGATTTGTCGCTGGAAGAACTGATAAGAGAGCTGAACCCAGTAATAAGAGGGTGGAGCAACTATCATACAGCGATACGACCAATAGGTAAGCGACTGCGCAAACTGAACCCATATGTATGGGATCGGATACGGATATTCCTGAAGCGGAAGTACGGGGATCAATCGAGAGGCACACGGAGAGCTAATGGCAACTTGATTGTCAGGCTGGGACTATACCAGTTCGGTGGATTGACTTACTTCAACGACAACGGTTACTGATAAGCCCATGGAGAAGGTCGTCGGAAAGCCGTACTGGGGAGAACCCGACGTACGGTTTGACGAGGGGGCTGGAGGAATCGCACAGTACGTGGGCATCACCCAGATGCTTAATGGACATTGGGAGGTCAATTAATTGACCAATTCACCAGACGGCTTGCGTGCACGAAGGTTCTACTCTACCACACACGCTAATTCACTTCTGAAAAACATTTTAAAGTTCCAGAATGGTGTAAAGCCAACCTATTTACAATGCTTGCCATTCTCAAAAAAAGTCTAAAAAGTGCCGTCCCGAATGAAAGAGGGTGGATCATATATATCGAAGGGGGGCATGGGGGGTTCAAGACTTCTAAAAAGAAAAGGGCCAGGAATATCCCAGCCCTTTTACTGTGCCTAAATTGTGCCCACGAGGTCTAAATTCAACCCAATTTGAGCCAATTCCAGCCAACTGGGCACAGGATTATAAGTTAATAGCGCATTTAATTTTTTTGTTTTTCCGCTTTTTTTCTTGCCTTCAGTTGAGCCTTTAAAGCCTTTTTTTCATCTTTTGGGGGTAGTATAACTTCCACCTTTTTTTCACCTGTTCCCGAAGACTCTATGGGTACACCTTGTGATTCATTTGTAACTCCAGATTTGATATGCGCCCTCTTTTCCTTCCTTTTTTTTAAATAGTCCATAATATGAAGGCTCATAGTTTTCCCGAACTGACCTATGAACCCGGCGAGCAATACAATTATAATCCACTTTAAGACTTCAAGCAGAATGTCCATAAAAGTAATCCTGGGATCAAAAAGTGCAGGTGAGACCGCTATGGTTAAAAATGTCTCTCGCCTTCTCCAGAAATTCTTTGGATGGGGGAGATACGCCGTTTAGCTTCCACTCTTTATCTAATTTATTATATTTATTAGTACACAGACTGTGAAATGGTAACAGTTCGATTCTATTTACTCCTATCTCTTTTGCAAAGTGAGCGCAGCCTTCCATATTTTTACGCGAGTCAGTATATCCAGGAATTAGGGGGATGCGGATAATAATGGGGATGCCTGATGATGCAAGTTTTTTTGCACTTGCTAAAATCAGCTTATTCCCGACACCTGTATATTCTTTGTGTTTGGCAGGCTCCATCTGCTTAAGGTCAAAGAGTATCATATCTACATATTCTAGGATCTGATCCCAGTTCTCTGACTGTGTATAACCGCTGGTATCTAATACCGTATGAATTCCATTCCCTTTGCACTTTTTAAAGAGGGCACGAACAAAATCCGGCTGGCTCATGGGCTCACCCCCTGACAGGGTAATGCCACCACCAGAATTTTTATAGAACAACCCGTCTTTTTCAACCTCTTTAAAGACTGCTTCTACCTCTTCCTGTCTCCCCACTAATTGCCGCGCTTCGCTGGGACATACAGATACGCACTCACCACAGCCCTGGCAAATGTCTCTCAGGAATTTTATTTCTTCATTACATCTTTCGATGGCCTTATGAGGACATACTTCCAAACACCTGCCGCATTGGGTGCACCGTGAATGGTCAAGCATAATCTCAGGATGATTGCTCTGTGATTCTGGATTAGAGCACCATAGGCATTTGAGAGGGCACCCTTTGAGAAAGGCTGTTGTCCTTATTCCCGGACCGTCATGGATGGAATATCTTTGGATGTCGAAAATAGTTCCCAAGCAGGTATTCATAAGGAGTAACAAAGATTCACCACAGAGATCGCAAGAGTACGCTGAGAAGAATAATTTTACTGACTCTGCGATCTTAGCAGCACCCCCATTAGATTAATAAACCTTAGTTAAATAAGCAACCCAGCAAGCAGAATAAACTTATAATGAAATACACCTGATATAAACAAGTAAATCTCTAACGGGGTAAATCTGTGGTGAATAAACCGTTTTATATTTACCAGTAATGCTCGGTTCTTGAGATGATTTCCATTTGAACCTGGGGGGCTAGTTCGACAAAGAATACGCTGAATCCTGCAAGCCTTACCACCAGATCCTTGTAGTTCTCAGGATTACGCTGGGCATCAAGCAGCGTCTCTTTATCAACCACATTAAACTGTATGTGATAACCACCCATCTCAGCATAGGTCTTTACCAGTGCCCAGAATTTCCTCACCCTCTCTTCATCGTTCAGTACTTCCGGATGAAATTTGAGATTAAAAAGAGTGGCCAGGGCAGGAGCGTAATCTACCTTGGTTGCAGATTTAATGACAGCTGTGGGACCTCTGTGGTCAGTCCCTGGATAGGCCGAAAGAGATCCATCGGCATAGGGAGTGCAGGCCATTCTTCCATCCGGTGTTGCCCCTGTTGTCTGCCCATGAAAGTAATGGGCAGTTACCCCCAGATAGGCAAATGAAACAATATCTCCCCAGGGATTGGTATAGTGAGGATATATTGCCTCTTTTACTATCTGAAATACCTCATTTACCGTTCCATCTGCATAATCATCATCGTTACCGTACTTGGGGGTATTAAGCAGCATTTTACGCAGTCCCTCTTTACCCTTAAAGTTTACTCTAAGTGCCTCAAACACCTCTTGCATGCTGATCTCTTTGTCCTCAAATACCAGCTTTTTAAGAGCAGTCAGAGAGTTTCCTGCTGTTACCATGCCGATAGGATAGGTAGTGAGAAGATTGGTGTATCTACTACCACCCTCGTTAATGTCCTTCCCTAATGCAATACAGTCATTTATCAGGGAAGAATTGAAAGGTGTGGGAACCAGATCGGGATAGGGGGCATAGAAGGTGTTCATAGTATTGATCACCCATTCTGCATTTTGCTTAAGCTGGATCTTGAAAGCTTCAATCAGTTGATCATAATCTTTGAAATTAAGAGGATCACCTGTTTCCGGACCAAGTTTTGCCCCTGTCAAGGGGTCCTTCCCATTATTGAGTGCCAGTTCCAAACACTTGGGAACACTTAAGAAACCACCAAAATAGAGGGTTGAAGAGTAAGGAATACCGATTTCAACACAGCCTGTAGGGTTATATGTCCTCGCCTCTTCTAAAGGTATGCCATAATGGGAAAGGGTAGAGAGAGCATATTTGTCGCAAAAGATGGCCGGTTTTCCCCCGCCGCTTTTGATCACCTCTGCACATTTGAACAAAAAGTCCTCTTTGAGCCCATCAAAATAACGGAGAGATAAGGTCGGCTGGGATAGTTTTATCTCCTTCTCAACCTCCAAAATGAGATAAGAAAGATCATTGGTCGCATCCTCCCCTTCTTCAGTCTGACCCCCTATGGTTACGTTCTGAAAAACACTTCCCTGACACAAGTTGGCGGTAGCACCCTGGTGAAGCAATTCTATCCCGGCAAACTTAATCCACAGACATCCCAGTAGCTCCTTTGCTTCATCTCTTGTAATCCGCCCGTCTTCTATGTCTTTTTTATAAAAGGGGTATAGATACTGGTCAAGCCTGCCGGGAGAATAACCCCAGGAGTTGTTCTCTATCTCAACAGCAAGGTGGGTGAACCAGATGGATTGCAGGGCCTGATGGAAAGTCCTGGCAGGGTTTGCAGGAACCTGCTCACAGTTTTTGGCAATTTCTTCTAATTCTCGCTTACATGCAGGATTGTTTTCTTTAAATGCTTTTTTCTTTGCAAGATCAGCGTATCGTTTCGCCAGGGTGATTACTCCATTACAGGAGATGATAACTGCTTCCCAGAAATACCTCTTATGAAGGTCTTCATTGGATAGTACCAGGTTACTTTCAATTTGCTCTTGTGCCTCTGCGATAAACCCCAAAAGACCCTTATTCAGTACCTTGGGGAAATTGACCACCTGCCTTCCATGCGGTGCAGGGACATCAAAGGCAAAGGAGAGCCTGGTTTTGACCCCATCCTCTATCAGATTACCCCACTTCTCCTGCCAGAGAGGAAGGAGGACACCCCTTACCGTTTTGCCTTTCCAGTACTCTATATCTTCCAGGATTATGTCATGATCTTCAGCAGTGATCTCAAATTTGCTGGTTTCTCTCGAAGAAAGCATCTTCAGTTCCTGCTCGATCCAATCAGTAGCAAACTCAGGATAGAGCGACCCCCCTCGTCTGTATTTGGTTTGACTCCCTACAATAAGTTCGCTATCATATATAGTGATCTCTTTATTTAAAAGAAGGTTATCAAAAGCCCTGGCCCTGCGTAAGGCAATAGGTTCACCTTCTGATTGTTTCCAGTATTCTGTGAAGAGATGAGATCGTTCTCCGCAAACATGGGGAGTTGCGGAAAGATAATCCTCTCTTAATGCAGTAACACGATCACTTATCCTGAACCTTAAATCAGTTCCACCATTCTCAGTTAGAACACTATAGGCACCTTGGATAGCCATATATTAAACCTCCTTAAGAGATTATTATTCGAATAACCCATAAAATATCTTGAATTAAATAACTATAACAAATTTTAATAACACATGCAATGATTAACAAAAATAATTTGTCGGTCTTCACTTTTTTCAATGTTTTGTTTATTGTAGTTTCCATTTGCTGTTATTAAAATATTACTGCTCAAATCATCGCAATTTTATGAGATTGTTTCGCTTTGCTC
>CAZOKO010000123.1:0-5749 GCA_964580455.1 uncultured Thermodesulfobacteriota bacterium
TTTCCCAGGCAAGCAGGAGGGTTAATGATAAAATAAGACGGGACAAAAAGCTTAAAGGAAATGTTGGGAAGATTGAAAAGAAATTGAATATGTCAAGAATGAAGACCCCTATTGTTTTCTTGACTTAACAATTTCTTTTTGATAGTGCTTAACGTCAACTATCAATTTTCTTAAAGGTATAAACCATGGGCACAACCGTTGAAAATCCAGGCAAAGTACAAACTGCTGAGATTATCGTTGGGATTCCTTCCTATAACGAAGCCGACTCAATTGCCTATCCCACCAAGGTAGCCAGCCAAGGATTAACCAAGTATTTCCCAAACAAAAAGTCTGCAATCATAAATGTGGACAATCACTCTCCTGATGGAACAAGAGATGCATTTATGAGTACTTCTACAGAAGTCCCCAAAATTTATATTTCTACACCAGAGGGTGTAAAAGGTAAGGGTAATAATTTCAAGAACCTTTTCGAAGCTGTTGCTGAGCTCAGAGCTCAAGCAATTGTGGTAGTAGATGCAGATTTGAAAAGCATTACCCCTGAGTGGATTCAATATCTGGGTGAACCTCTTTTCGCAGACATGCACTATGTGGCTCCCATTTATGTGCGACATAAGTATGATGGTTCCATTACCAATCATATTGCTTACCCGCTTTTAAGAACCCTCTTTGGATTTCGGGTTAGACAGCCAATTGGGGGAGATTTCGGATTTTCAGGAAGACTGGCACGAGCCTATTTATCAGAAAAACTCTGGAATGATGCTATTGCCAATTTTGGCATTGACATCTGGATGACCACAGTTGCCATTGCCCACCGATTTAAAGTCTGCCAGGCATTTTTAGGCTCACCAAAATCACACCGTACCAAAGACCCTGCTAAAGATTTAGGCCCTATGTTTACTCAGGTGGTATCAACCCTCTTTGATCTGATGATTGACTTTGAATATCTATGGAAAGACACCACACAAACCTACCCAACCAGTATTTACGGTTTTGGGCTGGGAGTATGCGAGGATCCTCCAGTTGTAAACATTAATACGGATAAACTTTACGAGAGTTTTACAAGAGGGTTTGATGTTTATGGAGAGCTATGGGAGAAGATCATTGCAGAACCCGAACTGACAGAAGTCAGCAAGAGCATAAACAGCAGTAAAGAAGATTTTTATTATTCCAGTGATCTTTGGGCTCGAATTCTATTCAGCTTTGCCACTGCCTATCGTAACGCCGAGATAAATCGACAAAAAATCATCGAAGCATTGATTCCCTTTTACCATTCCCGCATTTTATCGTTTGTCAACAAAACAGAAGAAAAGGATATCAAAGATACGGAAGAGTATTTCGAGAATATCGTGCGAGTATTTGAGGATGAAAAACATTACCTGGTAAAACGGTGGGATAAAGATGAGAGGAAATTATGTCACAAGTTGTTTAAGTTCTCATGAAAAATCTCTCCTCGTCCAATTTTTTCTACGGTATAGCCACTGCTATTTCATTAGCAAAACTTTTACTAGCCCCTCAATTCCTGAATTTATTTAAAGCACATTTAAACGGTATAAAATATCTGAAAAAGGCCGGGATACTTGCGGGATAGACTTCTTGCTCGATATTTTTGCGCCCAGTATTTCCCACCTCTAAAAATTCCATCAGCACCCAGTTCATCAGCGGTCTTTGCCTCTCGCTCACCTGTAATATAACCCTCACTGGTTCCAGAGGGAAGATAGACAGTAACGGGAAATAAAACCTCTGAAGATGGTGAAGTCAGTTTATTAGCAATCTCCTCAAGAATGGCTTTATCTAACTCAATTGTGTTATCACCTTCCTCAAATACCGGGTTCTTAAGCAAGTCTGCTAAAGATTTTCTTCTCTTAACGATACCTCTGTTAACTGAAGAAAGTTCAGTTTTTAGTAAAGTCGTTAATGGATCGTCTTCTTTATACATCTTTCATCCTCTATAAGTTTGCAAGCGTACAAGCTGAATACCCCCGCAACTTGCAACCCGAAACGTATTATTTATCCGTTTGTTCCTTCTTAATCACAGCGACATAACGATCTGCTTCACGTGTGGGTTTGGGAATTCGGTAACCATCTACACACTTAAGCACAATTTCAATGCTGGTTTCAAGTGAAATCATATTACCCTGAGAAACAAAGATGGGGTGAACACGTTTCCTGGTCCTTAAAACTGTGCCAACCGTTTCTCCATTATCAAGCAGAAAAGTATAACACCCAACATCCTCTCCCGGTTCTTCAAATGTCCCAATCAGGCGAGATTTCGCACAACCTATTGTTGGCTTGTTGAAGAGAATCCCCATATGAGTTGCAATGCCCATTCTCCTGAAGTGGGCAAGTCCCTGACCATCAAACATTATCAGATCTGGCTCTATCTTAAGAGAAGCAAAGGCTTTCAGCAAAACAGGGGCCTCCCTGAAGGTTAACAAACCTGGAATGTAGGGAAAGGTCAGCTTTTTTCTTGCACCTTTTCTCTCAATCTCTTTAAGATCAGGAAAACTGTAGGTTATAACTCCTCCATATCCTTCATTCTTATTCTTATCAAAAGAGACATCAGCACCTGCTATTATTTTTATTCCATCAAAAGAATCATGAAGAACAATCCGTTCTCTCAAACCCGTTTGAATCTTCACCGCCTCTTTGGGTGTAACATCCCAGGAATGCAGTTTTTGATATTTCACTGCCTCTAACACCTTTCGGAAAATTTGTACATTGACCTTCATTTACTATATTCTCACTCAGCAATATTTGCAAACGTTTTTAGTCCTCATACAATGTACCAAAATATTTATAGACAAATCTTCTCGCTTCTACTATTCTCTATGCTTCTTTGATTAATAATAATACATTTCAATTCTGGAGATTAAGCTAATGAAGATACACTTTCTCGGTGCCGCCCGTACCGTTACAGGCTCAATGCACCTGCTTGAAATCAAAGGAAAGAGAATTCTTTTGGAATGTGGTCTCCTTGAGGGTAAACGAGAAGAGTCCTTCCGCAGAAACAGGCATATTCCTTTTGATGCCCAATCAATCCACACTGCGATACTCTCCCATGCCCACATTGACCACAGCGGTAATCTTCCTACTCTCTGTCGGGTTGGGTTTGAGGGTAATATTATCTGTACACCTGCAACAAGAAACCTGTGCAGCATTATGCTCATAGATTCAGCTCATGTACAGGAATCTGATGTCCGTTATGTCAACAAACGTCGCAAAAAGAATCACCTGCCTTTATTTAACCCACTCTACGTACGGGCTGATGCTGAAAAAGCAATAACACAATTTCTTCCTATTGCCTACAATCGTCCTTTTCAAATCTCCGAATCGCTACAGCTAACCTTCCAAGATGCCGGCCATATTCTCGGTTCAGCCCTTACTGTCCTGGATTTCCAGGAAAACGGACAAAAGGTGCGATTGATGTTTACCGGAGACCTGGGACGCCCCCATATGCCCATTGTACGTGATCCAGCTATTGTAAAAGATATCGATTATCTTATCATAGAAAGCACCTATGGGATTAGAACTCACGACGATGAAAGCACTATGGAAAATGAGCTTGAATCAATCGTCTGTAAGACTGTAAATCGAGGTGGTAAGATTATTATCCCAGCTTTTTCTGTGGGAAGGACCCAGCAGGTTGTCTACGCCCTTCACAAATTGCATCAACAAAAACGAATCCCGGATGTACCAATTTATGTGGACAGCCCTCTTTCGGTGAATGCTACGGAGATTTTTCGTCTACACCCAGAATGCTACGATCAGGAAACCAGGGAATTTATCGAAAACCACAAAAGCCCCTTCAGCTTTCATAACCTCACTTATATCCGAGATGTTGAGAAATCTAAAGAAATACAAAAATTAACCAAGCCGATGATTATCATCACCGCATCCGGCATGTGTGAAGCCGGTCGTATCCTCCACCATTTGAGAAACACAGTAACTAACCGACGCAATACCATTCTCATGATTGGCTACTGTGCAGAACATACCCTTGGCAAACGTATTATGGAAAAAGTTCCGGAGATAAAAATCTTTGGGGAACCCTACCCTCTTAACGCTCAGGTAAAAACAATCGATGCACTGAGCGCCCATGCTGATTGCAATGAACTTCTCGCTTTCATTAAAAAGTCAAACTCAACCATTAAAAAAGTTTTTATCGTACATGGGAATGAAGAACAGTCTCTTGGATTTGCAGAAAACTTAAGAAAACATATCAAGGCAAAAGTCATCGTCCCGCATATGAACGAAGAATTCACATTATAGCAGGAGTTGTTATGCAGAACACACCTTTAGGTTTTACCAGCGAAGATAGCTGGCGAGTTTTCAGGATCATGGCAGAATTTGTTGAAGGTTTTGAGGAGCTCGGGAGAGTAGGCAGGGCAGTAACTATATTTGGCTCTTCCCGAACTTTACCAGAAGATCCTTATTATATAAAGGCGGTAGAAATCGCCAGGCTCTTTGCCAAAGCCGGTTATGCTATCATAACCGGAGCCGGACCTGGTATTATGGAGGCTGCCAACAAAGGAGCAAAGGAAGGTGGAGGGCTCTCTATTGGATTAAATATCGAGATTCCCACAGAGCAAAAATCCAATAGATATGTTGAAAAGCTATTATCCTTTCGCTATTTTTTCTGCAGGAAAATGATGTTCATCAAATATGCTCATGCTTACATCGTTTTCCCGGGAGGTTTTGGTACTGTGGATGAATTCTTTGAAGCAATCACCCTGATCCAAACCCAGCGAACTCCCCGCTTCCCGGTTATTCTGGTAGGAACAGACTATTGGAAGGGATTAACCGATTGGATGAATGAAACTCTTCTTAAAACAGATAAGATCTCCAAATCTAACCTGAAAATCTTTCAGACAATTGATGAGCCCAGTGAAATACTCAATGCAGTGACGGTATTTAAGGGCATAGCGTGCTAAAAATCAAATTTATCAAAAAACCCTCATGCCAAGCAACTGCCATGTAGGAGTTGTAGGCCATAAGCCAGATAAAGTCGTAATGGTACTAAATATTACATTTGGCGACATTAAACATTTCCTGAGTGTAACTTATGAGAAGTAGTATGGGTTTTTGAGGTTCTCAAGGTTTTTGCAAGAAGTATTGACAAAATAGCTACAGAGATCAACCGCAACATGTTGTGTCAATTCAGGATATTATTATTGACACGCAAGTGGCATTTTCCTATACTTACCTCATCAAAAAGCAATGTCTTATTACTTCTTTTAAAAAGTCTGTCAAAAATAGGTTATTCCTGTCTAATAGTAATTTAAGGGGTTATTAAGAATTTGACACTAAACACAAAGCATAGTAGTGTCGATGTTACTATGAGTAATATACAATGAAAACGATCAGTTGGTGAGTAAAGAAGTTTGCAAGTATGTCAAACTGTTTCCTCGTTGATTCAGACCACAAGATGTTGATTTTCTCCTGAAGGTAGATTCTATTCCCATTTTTCCTTTGGATAACTCCCCAATAGCAATGCTGGTAAATTTTATTTGACAAAGAGGAAAATACTTGTTTTATTATGGTATCAGTTAAATAATAATCCGGAGTATTTCAATGGAAACACCATCAGAAATAACCTCACCTTCTCAATATCTAAAAGAAAGTGGGGTTATTTGATTTTGACTTTCAATTTTAGAAAGTAGGAGAAGCCTATGAAAAAGTTATTAGAAACATTCGTTATTATTTTGCTTTTGCTAGCAGGAAGGGCGTTTGCCTATAATGAGGTAAAATG
>CAZOKO010000124.1:0-5659 GCA_964580455.1 uncultured Thermodesulfobacteriota bacterium
AAAAGAGCCTTTTCCTGATTTTTTCCACCTACTATGATGATACCAGATTTTAGCTGTTCCTTAATCTGATCAGCAAATTCTCTTAAGGTTCTTGCATTATCAGCCTCAACACATGTAGCAACCACCTTGATCCCTTTTATATTCCTTGCCTGACTCAGAAGTGTATCAGATCTTTTGCTGAACATTCTGTTTTTGAGTGCTTCTATTTCCTTCTGGAGTTTCTTCTGTTCTTCCAGAATTTTTGAAGTTTTTTCTACTACCTCATCGGGCTGGGCTTTAAGGAGATCACTTATCTCTTTTAATTCCCTTTCTTCCTTTTTAATGAATTGGATAGCTCCCTCCCCCGTGAGTGCCTCTATTCTCCTTATCCCTGCCGCTACACCACTTTCCCCAATTAGTTTAAATAAACCAATGTTGCCTGTATGATGTACATGGGTTCCTCCGCAGAGCTCTATACTGATGCTGTTAATCTTAACCATCCTTACCATTTCGCTATATTTTTCTCCAAAGAGTGCGATTGCTCCCATTTGCGTTGCTTGTTGGTAAGGAACAATGTCCGTTTCCACTTGGTAGTTTTCACGAATCCTCTGATTAACAATAGCTTCCACCCTGCCAAGCTCCTCCCTGCTAACAGCAGCAAAGTTAGTAAAGTCAAATCTTAACCTTTCAGGAGTTACTAGAGAACCTGATTGCTTTACATGGTTTCCCAAAACCTGCCTCAGTACAGCCTGCAGGAGGTGTGTTGCCGTGTGGTTCAATGCAGTTGCTGTGCGTCTATTACTATCCACCTTAAGATTAACTGATTCTCCTTGGTGTAAAGAACCTTTCTTGATAATACCCTTATGGAGGATAATCTCAGGCAGCGGCCTTATGGTGTTCTGTACTTCTACTAATAGATTTTCACTCTCTATGACTCCGGCATCTCCTGCCTGCCCACCTGATTCACCATAAAAGGGGGTTTGTTCGGTGAGTATCGTTAGCTCATCACCTTCTGTTGCTGATGCTACTTCCCTTCCTTCTTTTATCAAGACTAAAACAGGGGAGGCTACTTCTGTCTGATCATAACCTGTAAAAGTTGATTTCTTGCCGGTGATGGATAATTTTTTAAAAATTTCATCTATCTCTTCTTCTCCCGAGCCTCTCCAGGATTTACGAGCTCTTTCCTTTTGGGCTTTCATAGCATGTTGAAAACCAGCCTCATCAATGGCAAAACCTTCTTCGCCTACAATATCTGCAGTGAGATCTAAAGGAAATCCGTATGTATCATAAAGTTTAAAAGCAACCTCCCCTGATATCTGTTTTATATCCTGTTCCTTAAGGCGTTCAACTTCTTCACTTAAAATCTTTAGCCCATTATCCAGGGTTTCTGCGAAGCGTTCTTCTTCTCCCTGCACTACCCTGGCAACGTAGGTTTGCGAATCCGCCAGTTCAGGATAGGCATCACCCATCACCCGGGTTACCACTTTACAGGATCGACAGAGGAAAGGTTCATTAAGTTTCAATTTTTTGCCGTGGCGAGCTGCCCTGCGTATAATACGACGGAGCACATAACCTCTCCCTTCATTGGAAGGAAGGACACCATCGTTGATTAAAAAAGTGATAGCACGCATATGATCAACAATGACCCGAATTGACGTATCCATTAACCTATTGCTTCCATATTTAATGTGGCAGATATCTTCAATCTGATTGATCAGAGGTTGAAACAAATCTATTTCATAATTACTTTTGACTCTTTGAACAACAGCGGTAATCCTTTCCAGACCCATGCCCGTATCTATACAGGGTTTAGGCAGTGGAGACTGCTTCCCCTGGGTATCACGGTTGTATTGCATAAATACCAGATTCCATAATTCTAAAAACCTGTCGCATTCACATCCAACTTTACAGGTTGGTTTGCCACAAGAAACCTCCTCTCCCTGGTCTATAAGGATCTCAGAGCAGGGACCACAGGGACCTGTTTCTCCCATAGCCCAAAAATTGTCCTTTTCACCCATCCTGACTATTTTTTCGTCAGGCACACCAATCCGTTTATGCCAGATTGAAAATGCCTCGTCATCCTCCTGGTAGACGGAGATCCAGAGCTTCTCCTGGGGCAGATTCATTTTTGAGGTCAGAAACTCCCAGCTCAACTCAATAGCTTCTTGTTTAAAATAGTCTCCGAAAGAGAAATTGCCAAGCATTTCAAAGAAGGTATGGTGACGAGCAGTATGACCGACATTTTCTAAATCGTTGTGTTTCCCCCCTGCCCTCATACATTTTTGGGAGGAAACAGCTCGAGTATAATTGTGCTTCTCTTCACCTGTGAAGATACTTTTAAATTGTACCATGCCGGCGTTAGTGAAAAGAAGTGTCGGATCTTTAAGTGGTATAAGGGAAGAGCTGGGAACAATCGTGTGCCCTTTACCTGCAAAGTATTTTAAAAATTGTTCTCTAATTTCATTCGCAGTCATCATAATTGTCTTTTGACTCCCTCTTGGCCAACAATTCTGTGGTGATCGGATGAGGTGTGGAAATCAAAGTGATACTGGATGCTTGTTGCTTGATACTGGATAAAATACAAACTTAGTATGAACATCTGGCATCCAGTATCTTATTTACCTGTGATAACAGAATAGATGATATTCCAGCTAAAACCTTTTCTCTTCAGGTAGTTGATAGCTTTGCCCCTTGTTTTTTCATCAGCTTTTTCGTGATATCTGATATGAGCAAACTTGATCTTCAGAGCACGGTGTGCTACTTGGGTTACATCATATTCTTCTTCTATCCTGGCAATAGTCTGATTGATGATTTCTTGAGAAACACCTTTGTTTAGCAGGGCATCACGAATACGCAACGTCCCCCATCGTTTATTTTCAATGGAGGAACAGGCAAAGGTATATGCGTACTCACGATCATTGAGGTAGCCCAGCTCTTCAACTCTGGCCAGTACTCTTTTGATAGTAAGAGGGGGAAAGTTCTTTTCTTTTAATTTTCTCCTGACTTCTTCTATGCTACGAGGACAATATGACAAAAAACGGAAGACGGTTTCCTTTGCCTTCTCAATTTCATTTCTCCCCTTCTTTTTTTCCACCTTTTTTCTCTTTAGTGGCAAGACCAAGTTGATCTCTTATCTTCTTTTCAATCTCAACTGCTGTCTTTGGGTTTTCTCTAAGGAAGCTCTTCGCATTTTCTTTGCCCTGTCCCATGCGTTCATCCTGGTAAGAGTACCAGGTACCACTTTTCTCAACTATGTCATTGGCAGTTCCAAGATCAATAAGCTCTCCCTCTTTTGAAATTCCCTTTCCATAGATAATTTCAAACTGGGCCTCTTTGAAGGGCGGTGCCAGTTTGTTTTTAACAACTTTCACCCTGGTTCTTGATCCGTAAATCCCATTTTCATTCTTTAATGATTCTATCCTTCTGATATCCAGTCTGATAGAGGAATAGAATTTTAAAGCATTACCCCCTGTAGTAGTTTCAGGGTTGCCAAACATAACTCCAATTTTCATCCTGATTTGATTGATAAAAACCATAGAAGTTCTCGACTTGCTAATTGCTGCTGTTAATTTGCGCAAAGCCTGCGACATTAATCGTGCCTGCAATCCCATGTGGGCATCACCCATCTCTCCTTCAATTTCTGCCCGTGGGACCAATGCAGCAACCGAATCTATTACTACAATATCTATAGCTCCACTTCTAACCAGCACTTCAGCAATCTCTAATGCCTGCTCACCTGTATCAGGCTGGGAAATCAACAAGTCATCTGTCTTGACACCAAGCTTTTGAGCATAACCGATATCCACAGCGTGTTCGGCATCTATAAATGCAGCTACCCCTCCACTTCTTTGTGCCTCTGCTACAATATGCAGGGCAAGGGTTGTTTTTCCAGATGATTCTGGACCATAGATTTCAATTACTCTGCCTCGAGGCACACCACCTATTCCCAGAGCACGATCCAAACTTATGGATCCGGTTGAAATAGCGGGAACATCCGGTATGATGTAATCATCACCCAGCTTCATGATTGATCCTTTACCAAACTGTTTTTCAATCTGGCTTACTGCACTATCGATTGCCCTCTTCCTATTATCTTCTTGTGCCATTTTCTCCTCCACGTTATTCGCCACAGAGTTCACTGAGTTTTAAATAGATTTTCTCTCTTGGTTCTCTGTAGTTCTATTTTTTTGATTTCATAGTTCATTTACTGAAGCGGAAAAGTTTTAATTTTAGTATATATAGCTCCACTTGGTTTGAGCTCACTTTTAAAGAGGCAAACCTCTTTTACTTCTAAGTGCCCACATTCACAGTTCTTATGATCCTCTAATCTCTGAGTTAATTCCCTTTTCCCTTTGGGTGATTTCACCCTCCCAAGGGTCATATGGGGGGAAAATGCCCGTTTTTCTATTTTATATCCTATGCCGGCTAACCTGTTTTCTAAAGCCTGTTGCAGCTTATTTAAGGTGCCACTATCATCTTCAGCACCTACCCAGATTACTTTGGGATTTTTCTCATTGGGAAAAGCACCAAGGGAGCATATCTTAAGGGTAAAAGATGTGGAATCAGAAGAACATTGCTCAATTATATCAGAAATCTCTGGTATCCTTCCTTCCTCAATATTGCCTAAGAATTTTAAGGTAAGATGAATCCCCTCAGGCCTAACCCACCTCACATCTAATGATGACGATTTCAGCTTGTTCTGAATATCCTCAATGCCAACCTTTATGTGAGGAGCCAATTCTATGGCTATAAAAGACCTGATTTGAGACATCACCGCTTCGCATTACATTAATTTTGATGACTTGCCACAGATATTCACAGAACAAAGTGATTCGTCATATTTTACAAATTCTTATATACTATAAAAATCTAAATTTCAATGCATATTTTGAATTAAAATCACAGTATTATATTGAAACTCAACATAACTATAAACTGGGGCATTGGTAAATCACAGATTTCCCTTGACATTATAAAATTTATAGATTATATTCTAGTATACTTACCAGGTAAGTTACTTGCTTAGAGGGATTATGAAAGAAATAGAAGTAAAGGAAAACAGGAAAGAAACTATTTTTACAGCAGCTTTGCAATGTTTTAATGAGAATGGATACTATAAAGCCTCTATGGATATGATTGCCGAAAGAGCAAAAATGACCAAACGAGGTTTATATTATCATTTTAAATCAAAGGATGAGCTTTTTATTAAGCTCTTCCACTATATGAATAGAAAGTATTATGAGCAGATTCCCTCATATGCAATGAAGATTACCGATCCCAAGCAACGTTTGCTAACGTTTACAAAAATTGGGAAACAGGTTCTACGCAAAAACACTGCTTTCTTAAAATTTTCCCATGAGTTTATGTCAATAGGCGTACGCAAACCTGAAATTAGGAAAGTGTTTGCCTCTTATTATACTGATCAGGTTGGAAGGGTTAGAAAAATTATAGAAGAAGGAATTGATTCCGGTAAATTTATAAGCATCGATCCCGATAAAATGGCACGCGCTATCGTTTTAATAACGATAGGAGCTTATAACGTCTATTTTACTCTTAACGCACATTTTGACCTTGTTGATCAACACAGCTTTAACATAAATCATATGCTCAGGGGTTTGGAAAATGACTAGCGTGAGTTTATTATACAACAAAGCCTAATTCAGCATAAGTACTTTATTTT
>CAZOKO010000125.1:0-5627 GCA_964580455.1 uncultured Thermodesulfobacteriota bacterium
CACAAGGGCTTGAAGCTTATTCATTCTGACTGGTTTAAACATACCTTTAACCTAGTAACTGCTTGACAATAGTCTCTCTTGCTTTATCCATCTTGGCAGTGGCACTGGATTCCAATGATGCGGTTTCTTCTTCTGCCTGCTTGAGTATCCCTTCGGCTTCTTCCTCAGCTTCTTTCCTGGCCTGTGCTATCATTTTCTGGCCTTCCTTATGAGCTTGTGAGAGTTTTTCCTCTGCTGAACGTTTGGATTCCATGCGGGCACTCTCTATGATTTTCTCCGCCTGCGTCTTGCTCTGTTCAATTTTAGTTGTTGCCTCTTTCTCAGATGACTTAATTGCTTTTAGTGATTCCAGAACCATAGCGCTTCCTTTTAGAGTTATAATTATTGTAACTGTTCAGCTTTATTACTTTTATTTACCACAGAGACTGCTAAAATTGCAGAGGTGATAAATATCGTGATTCAGTTAGCATATTATGGTGATCTTTGTCAATTTATATCTTAAGATTTCTGCCCTGAACCCTGTTTCATAATTCCTCTTGAGATAGTGTTTCTAATAGGGCGAGTTGCGCAACCGCAACCGTTTTACTAAACCTAAATTTTAAATTTCTTAATCCGGTATCAAGTAACCAGTATCCAGTTAAATTTTATCTTTCCCTTTCATTGCCTCATCCATGAACCTCTTTTTTATAAATCCTGGAAGGAGGGGGATGTGGGGGGCATTGGCTTTAGAAGTGTCGGTTTTTGCAATTAATATCAGTGATTCATCCCGGTGAAGGTCCAGGGTTTTTTGCAGGTCTTCCAGGTTATTAACAGTCTTTACCTCAGGGATGCCTGCAGCACGTGCTATTTTTTCGAGATCTGTTTTGTGTGTAGTGTAAGTGGGCTGATTACCTGTGCTTCCATAGCTCTTATTATCGATGATGATAAGACAGTAATTGTGAGGTGCATGATGGGCAATAGTGGTTAGTGACCCCAGGTTCATGAGAATAGAACCATCTCCGTCTATGGCATAGACTTTCTTCTTTTGTGCTATGGCTAATCCAAGTCCAATTGAGCTGGCCATGCCCATGGAGCCCAGCATATAAAAACAGGAAGGTTTATCATTTAAGGAGTAAAGCTCCCTGCTTGGTAATCCCAGGTTGCAGATGATTAGCCCTTCCATTTTGCTAATTACTTTAATTACCTCAATGCGCTTCATCCCACAGCTTTCTTAAGAGTATTATTGCAGTGACTCTATTGTTAGCAAAGGCTTTACGGATCATATTCCTCATTTTTATTAAATCATCTCTCTTTTTAATTCTGACATAGTCAATCCTGGCAGCCTTGAGGAGATTAGAAGTTGCTTTGCCCATGGGCATTTGTGCCAGGACCTTTTCTCCTTTTCCACCCCTTTGGCTTATGATGAGAGGAAGAGGAAGCCCGTAGAGTTTTGTCAAAGATAGGAGGGCATTAATAGAGTTGCCCAGCCCTGAATTTTGCATTAGGATGGCCGGTTTCTTACCTCCCAGAGAGGCACCGGCTGCTATCCCTACACCTTCTTCCTCTCTGGTTACAGGAATGTGAGTTACAGGAGTTGTCTCTAATCTTTTAAGAACACCTGCTAACATAATGCAGGGGACACTACAAACTAAATGAATGCCTTCATCAAGCAGGATATTTACAATTTCATTATCAATGATAGGATTCATCAATCTAAAGCCTGAATTTTAAGATGCACCATAAGTAACTTAGAGCGCTTATAGGACAAGTTACTGGATACTGGTTGCAAGTTCAATACATAACGATGTGTGATGTGAGATCTGTGATATGGGATAAAATCAATCGCACATCCCATATCACACACCACAAATCCCTCTATCCCGAAATCCAAAATCAAGTGTACTTAGTAATAACCCCTTTCCTGTATAAAGGAACCACTTTATACTTATCCACCTGCGTGATGAACTTCACGTCATCTCCGTAACCTATATCAGATAAATGTCTGGCTGCCAGGGAATGGGTAATCATCTTTTGGATTAATCCCTTTTGCAGCTTTATCCCTTTTAGACTCATCATGAGTGCTAAAGCAACGCCTAAATCTTCTGTTACCCCATGTGTCCCACCAGCAGCTACTATGTTAACTTTTTGCTCTGGAAAAATTTTACTAACAGCAGTAAGATTGAGACTGGAGCAAATACAGGCATTCTCAAGATGTGCCAGAACTCTGGTAAGGTTGCTTGTAGTTAATACCATCTTTTTTACAGGATGATTTTTGATGGTGTTAAGAAACTCAACGGGAGAATTTCCCAGGTCAAAACCTGGTATTTTAACCCCTTTTCGTTCACCGACTGTCGTGTACCTTTTCTTCTTCAATTTAAATGCATCATCTATACTGGTGGTTATAAGAATTTCTTTCACCCCATGTGCCAGAGCCGTTACAATCGTGCTAGATGCCCTTAAAACATCGATGATTACACAGCACTCATTATGTTTTGTGCTTTTTGCTCCTCTCACCCCCATGCTGATTCTACAGCTTTCCAAGGGTATCTCCTCTCAAGCCCCTCCTGAGTGTTTCGAGAGGGATGACATCATCGGGTCGGATGTTTCCCAGATTGACATTGATCCCAAGGTTAAGGATGAGATGGACTTGTTGACTTTTGTATGGTGCTTCGAAGATAATGTTTTCCACGCCGATTTCTGAAACGAGTGATTTGACCATCTCTTCTTTTACACTTCCCTTGTCATCATAGATACCTAAACCCTTTCCCCCCTCCCGTGCCTCGATAATTATTTTACAAGCTCCTGCTGCCATATCGTACTGTGCTTCTTCGATCCTGTCCTCTAATGTGAGCTTAGCATCTTTAATGGGATCTTTCCTGCCAATTTCAGAGAAGACTTCAAAACCAAGCTCTTTAGCTTCCTTAATTAATTTTTGTTTGTCTTTCCTGTTTATAGTGACAACTCCATTGGAGACCTCGATAGAATTCATTCCTATTTCTTTAGCCGATTGGAAGTACTCGGTTACTTTACCCTGCTGATATGCGATCTCCAGGATAGTACCCCCATTGCTTACCATAATCTGGTTGTCCCGATAGAGCTTTATTTTTTTCTTTATGATTTCCTCCGGGATTAACCTGGATGTTCCCCATCCCAGTTTGATGAGATCGATATAGTCTTTTGCCTGCTCTATCAGGTCACAGGCTGCATGATAGCCTGTACCTCTGTCAAGCAGAGTAGTCAGCCCTGTTTTCCTGGGCTTTTCTTCTCTTGAAGGTATCGCAATTATTTCAAATGCTTTCATTTCTACCTTTCTTATAAAGAGCGTTTTACACCGTTCTCGATTGCAAATTCAGGAATTTAGGGATTTAGGAATTTTAAACAGCAATTCCTCAATCCTGCAATTCCTCAATTCCTTAATCCCTCTCTTTGTATATGATTTCGGGCTGGTTTTCAACTTATAATATTGTTCTATCTTTGCCAGTGTTTTTTTATGAACCATAGAACCTCATTTTTTTGCTGTAAACGCATCCGCAGTAGCTCTGGCGATAGAAGTCATGCTTTTTGCTCAGTTCGCAACTCTTTTTAAATCCGTCATGCTTTTTAAAATCAGCCTCATAAAAGGCTATGGGATATTTCTTCTGCAGTTCATGTCCAATCTGGTTAATGACCATAGCTTTCTTGTGGGGACTGACTGTTAAAGTAGTGGTAAAGTGTTTGAACCCGTTTGGTTGGGCAACGCGTGCTGCTTTCTCCATTCTCATCCGGTAACAGAGTTCGCATCGTTTACCGCCTTCTTTTTCATCTTCCAACCCTTTCGTTATATAGAACCACCGGTCTGTATCGTAGTCTCCTATCATCAGTTCAACAGAAACCTTTTTGCAGAATTGTTCCATTTCTTCCAATCGGCGCCGATATTCTTCGATAGGGTGAATGTTGGGATTATAGAAGAAGACACTTACCTCAAATTCTCTTTGGAGAATTTCAATCACGTGGGGAGAACAGGGAGCACAACAGGTGTGAAGTAGTAACCGCTCTTTATTTCTCAATTGAACATGCATGGGAATCCCTTTTTTTGGAGGTGGGGTAATGCAATGTATCCAGAATCAAGTATCCAGCCTCCCTGCTATTGCACGGGCTTCCCATACCGAAATATCTTCCTCCCTGTGAGAATTGATTCAATATGCCACTTATAGGCCAGTGAGATTTCGGTGTGGGCAGCAAAACCGCACATTTTACATTGAATATCTCCTCTCCCCTTTACATAGCATCCCAGATTGATGCTGCCGTCTGGTTCTACGTTAGCCAGCATCCAGTCCTGGCAGTCCCAGCTATTATCTTTTAAGGACTCAAGACAGAGATAAGAATCAATAATGGGGTATCCTGCTTTTTTTAGAGAGATGAGATTGTCCAGTACCTCTCTCCTTTCTTCAAAAGAGGGTGTCAGTGTAGCCCCTTTTTCATAGGGGTAGTGAAACTGGATAGTGATTCCTTTGATTTTGCCGGTGAGGAACTTCACAAGTTCAGGGACTTCCTGATAGTTAGTGCGATTAATAGTAATATTTGCATAAATATTTGGATGAGAGGAGGTTTGAATATTCTCCATGATTTTATCAAAGCAGTTCCCTCGTATCTGGTTGTGAGTTTCCTTAAGACCGTCAATACTTATCCAGATAGTGTGGGTTTTGACAGTGAGGGGGAAGGTTCCATTGGTAGTAATCCCTACGCTCATGAACAGAGATTTTGCAAATTCCACTACGTCATGAATGGTATGCTCTCCGTCCTTCCAGAGGAAAGGTTCTCCACCTTCCATGATAAGGATTCTTATTCCCAGTTGATGAAGGGTTGAAAGTATATTTTTAACCTGACTAAAGGTGAGCATCTTTTGGGAGTTGCGTTTCCAGAAAGGGCAGTGAAGACAGCTAAGATTACAGCGGTTGGTAATCTTAAACCCGGCTAAAATAGGACTCCTCTTTTGAAAAAAACTGCACTTTAGATAGTAGGTAAAGAAGTATAAGTACCAGGGTAATCTCATTTTTTACAGGAAGAGTCAATTAGAAGTTTAAGCTGACAAAACTTTTACCCTCTCCTTTTATCAGCTTTATCTAAAGTGTTCAAGGATTATGTGGTGATTCTGAGCAACATCCCTTTCTCCTTCATTAAAGTTTTTTCACAGTAATGCCGATATGTGTATATGTTGATAGCTTTTTCATTTTTTTATCTTAGAGGGGATTGATGTTCATGGCATCATCCCCTTTTTGTTATAAACCCAAATAAATAAGCCTTCTAAAAGGTTTGATATCTAACGTGGGAACCTCAGAGGTTAATTTAGCAAAAAGAAAAACATATTGAAATTCATACTTTTATCTCTGGAGGAATTTCCTTGACAGAATTATTTTTTCTGGTAAAGTTATCAACATATTGTGGATAACCTGTTGAAACATCAATATGATGTGGTAAGGGGGTTAAAATGTCAGGAATTTCAATGCTTATCCTATTAGCAGTATTGCTGGTTTTGTTAATCAAAATTTTCTACACTGGATTTACCCCGAACATTAGATGTCCAAACTGCAATTATGTGGGCAGGGCTAAATACTTTATGGGTCATCGTGTAGGAGTGTGGGTGATTTTATATCTCTTTGAGCATACAG
>CAZOKO010000126.1:0-5497 GCA_964580455.1 uncultured Thermodesulfobacteriota bacterium
TGTGCAAACACAATTAAGTTGTAAAAAGCAGTATTTTTTGTTTTAATATAAAAGTTTTGTTGAATCTATTCTGAAATATAATTTTTCAAGACACAATGATTAGTAATTTCTTCAACCCCAAATCTGTTGCAGTACTGGGTGCTTCTGCTACCCCAGGCAAGGTTGGATATGATGTACTCAAAAATCTCATTCAATCCAACTATAAAGGGAAAGTTTATCCTGTAAATCCCAAATCCTCTGAAATTCAGGGCTTAAAGACATATCCTGGTCTCTCAGATATAAAAGAAAATATCGACCTTCTAATCTACATTATACATCCTAAATTCTTCCTCTCAACACTTGATGATTGTGAAAAGAAAAACATAGACTCTATCATCGCTATATCCGCCGGTTTTAAGGAAACAGGATCGGTAGGTGCTAGAATTGAAAGAGAGATGATCAGGAAAGCACGAGAACTGAACATTCGTATCCTCGGACCTAATTGTTTAGGACTGGTTGATACTTCTTCTCGGCTCAATGCCACCTTTGCTCCAGGTATGCCTTCCGAAGGGAATATAGCCTTCTTCTCCCAATCCGGTGCCCTTTGCATTGCTATCCTGGACTGGGCATTAGGTGAAGGTATCGGTTTTTCCAAGTTTATAAGTCTGGGGAATAAATCAGACTTGGACGAGATAGATTTTTTAAAATATTTAGCTGATGATGAATCCACAAAAGTTATTCTGGGATACCTGGAAGGAATTGAAGATGGAAGAACATTTATTGATGTAGCTCGAGAAGTATCAAGAAAGAAACCTGTTATCATAACCAAATCAGGTGGAACATCAGCAGGTGCCAGAGCTGCTTCCTCCCATACCGGTAGTCTGGCTGGTTCGGACAGGTCAATTCAGGCCGCCTTTCATCAGGCGGGCATTATACGTGCAGATACGGTAAGTGATTTATTCGACTGTGCTCTTGCCTTCGCCTGCCAGCCAGTTATTAAAGGGTCTAGAATCGCTATACTTACAAATTCGGGTGGGCCAGGCATAATGGCTGCAGATGCTATCGAAAGACATAATCTTCATCTTGCATCATTTTCTAAAGAAACGCAGGATGGACTCCGCTCTTTCCTGCCTAATATGGCCTCTATCTATAATCCTGTAGATATTATTGGTGATGCCCGTGCGGAGCGTTACCAAAAAAGTCTGGAACTAATTTTAAACGATCCTAATGTCGATGGAGTTCTAGTTATTCTAACTCCAACGGCCGTAATAGATGTTAAGGAGACTGCGGAGATAATTGCAAGTCTATCATCAAATAACAGCAAACCGATTTTAACCTCCTTCATGGGCAAAATAAGTGTAGAGCAGGGGATTAAGGTGCTACAGAATAATAAGGTTCCCAATTACAATTATCCTGAGAGCGCCGTTAAAGTGTTTCGAATTATGTCTGATTACCAAAACTGGCTGAATGCTCCTCCATTATCATACCAGCTTTTTAGGACAAGGAAGAAAAAGGTGGAAGCTATCCTTGCTAGAACTAAAAAAAAGAGCTCGTTCAAACTGGGGGAACTGGAAGCTAGAGAAGTAATTTCTTCTTATGGTTTTAAGACTCCCAAAAGTATTTTAGCATTGACCTCAAAAGAGGCCATGGTTGCTGCAGAAGAGATTGGATATCCTCTGGTTATGAAAATTGTTTCCCCTGATATCCTGCATAAAACGGATGTAGGCGGTGTACGTGTCGGCATCGAAAATGGACACCAGGTGGAGGAGGCTTTCTTGGAGATAACTTCTAAATCAAAAAAGTACGTTCCCCGTGCGACCATACTGGGGGTTTCTATTCAAGAAATGATAATAGGAGGGAAGGAGGTCATTCTTGGTGTGACTAAGGACCCTCAATTTGGTCCTATTGTCATGTTTGGTCTGGGTGGCATTTATGTGGAAATATTGAAAGACGTTTCCTTCCGCATTGCTCCTTTAAGTGTGAAGGACGCAGATGAAATGATTAGGGAAATTAATTCATTTCCTTTGTTAAGAGGGGTGAGAGGTGAACGCCCCACAGATCTCAATGCACTAAGAGAAAACCTTCTCCGCTTATCCCAGCTGGTTATAGATTTTCCGGATATAATTGAGCTTGATATCAATCCTCTGATAGTCAAAGCAGATGGAGAAGGTGCTATTGCGGCAGATGCAAGAATTACTTTAGAGGAGGGTTAAGTTATGTTACCTTTATTGATTGAATCAACTGAAAGCTATGCAGGAAAAAGTTTAATCTGCATGGGTATTGGCCTTAAGTTACAAAAAGAT
This sequence comes from uncultured Thermodesulfobacteriota bacterium, assembly GCA_964580455.1. Lineage (GTDB taxonomy): Bacteria > Desulfobacterota > WTBG01 > WTBG01 > WTBG01 > CAZOKO01. Next base: position 2,283 of record CAZOKO010000126.1, read on the forward strand.
GGATTTAAGATTGCCTATCTTAAACCCCTGGGAAAGTCACCTGTAAAGGTAGGGAAGGTCGTAACGGATGAAGATGCTGTATTTATAAAGGATGTCTTCCACTTGGATGATCCTTTGGAGCAACTCTGTCCCGTTGTGGCAACTCAGGATCTCATAATTGATGCCTATGATGGAAAAGTAAAAGGATTAGATAAGAAAATATTAAATGCCTATCGGAAAGTATCCCAGGGTAAAGATATTGTTTTGATTGGTGGAAGTGGCAGTCTGCATGAAGGAACACTTTTGGGATTATCCAGTATACGTATTGCCAGAGATTTCAATGCAAAGGTTATCCTGATAGACAATGCTGAGTATGAGGTAAACGTAGACTGCATCCTCAGGGCCAAAGATGGATTGAAGGAGAATCTAATTGGAGTGGTACTTAACCGTGTTCCTGACCGCAGTATCGGTTTTATCAATGAGAAGATTATTCCCTTCTTTCAAAAGAGAGGTATTGATGTTCTGGGGACTATCCCCTTAGATCCTTTATTAAACTCGGTTAGTGTAAGCGAGCTGCAGCAGATTTTGAATGGTCGTTTTCTCTTTGGTGAAGAATATGGTGATGACCTGATAGAAAAATTCTTTGTCGGATCCATGAATGCTGATAAAGCAATTGACTTCTTCAAGAAATCTAAAAATAAAGCTGTGATTGTTGGAGGTGACAGGCCTGATATAATTTTAGCAGCTTTGGAAACATCAACTTCCTGTATAGTACTGACAGGAGACCTCTATCCTGATGGTATTCTACTGGCTAAGGCAGAAGAGAAGAAAATCCCCGTGATTCTGGTCAAAGATGATACTTACAGCACGGTACAAAAAGTTGACAAGGTTTTGGGAAGGCTGCGGGTAAAGGAGGGGAAAAAGGTAAAGCTGGGAGCCAGACTCATTGAAAGAGAAATTAACTTTAAACTTCTTTACAAAAAAGGTGGATTAAAAAAGAAGAAGAGATAATAATATATTTAGTTAAAGACAAGCAAATCCTGTCTTATTATTAGAAGAAGGTTAACAAATTATCACCCTCAATTTACTTGCGTTAATGCTTGAGATCATCTTTTGGTTGGCAAGAAGGTTTTCCTATACTTACTCTGTCAAAATGTGAGTTACTATCAATATCAGAAAACCACCGGAAATCTCCTTGAGGTCATTTTGCCAAGCAATCTATAATTTTACGCAGAAACGATTTATTTTTCGTGATCTCCCTGTGCTTGACAGTTTGCTTAACAGCTTGCGGAAGGGATTTGAAATCATCACCGTATTTCTTCTTGTAGTACGCAATCCGTTCTTCCGGCGTGCTATTTCTGCCAGGGTGGGAGGTGGTGTGTTTCCGAGATTGCTTTTTAGTATACTGGCGCTTGGGTAGGGCGAGAACCTTGGCTGCATCAGGATGTGCGTGGGAAGAGGTTTTGTCCTGGGGACCTCGGATGTCTGAAGAAGATCTGGTATCAGAGGGTGCTTGGTGGGTCTTCATTTTTTTAGGCCGTTTGCTTTCCGCACTGCCGTGCCGCCGTGAGTGTAAGCGTGTAGCTTTTTCTCGTGGCAACTCTTTGCCGCCTTTCGGCTGCCGAAAGGTCATGCCTGTGCTCTTGTCTTTCTCAAAAATATCATCATCGGCCCACAAAACTGGAATTTTAGTATTGATATAGGATTCGATTGCCTCAAGACCATAGACATATTTATCACAGGCAAAGGTTATGGCTTTGCCAGACTTTCCGGCCCGAGCGGTGCGGCCGATTCGGTGGACATAGCTCTCGCACTCAGTCGGAAGGTCATAGTTGACCACCAGGCTCAGATCATCGATATGAAGACCCCGGGCGGCGACTTCGGTTGCCACCAGGTATTTGATTTTTCCTGACTTGATCCCCTCAATAACTTGCAACCGTTTTTTCTGGGGAAGGTCTCCCATGATGTATTTACAATCGTATCCGTTATGAACAAGGCGCTGCGCTACTTCATAGGCCATGTGTTTGGTGTTGGTGAATATCAGGACGTTATCAGGAATTTCTTTTTTTAGGATGCCTATCAGTAGCCGCATCTTTTCACGTTGTTCCACATGATACAGCTCCTGACGGATATTTTCGACGGTCACCTGCTCTGGGGTTATTTCGATCTCTGCTGGTTCATTCATGTATTCCCAGGCAAGCTCTTTAACACGGTAATCAAGGGTGGCGCTGAAAAGCATAGTGCGACGCTCGGTGTAGGGGGGCATCTTTTTGAGCATCCTTCTGATGTCCGGAAGAAAACCCATATCAAAAAGCCGGTCGGCTTCGTCGATAACCAGAATGCCGATCTTTCTGAAATCCAGTTTTCGCTGCTGGCTGAAATCCAGTAATCTGCCGGGAGTTCCGATAACAACATCCACACCTTTCCGCAAAAGGGATTCCTGCTTGGCATAGCCAATTCCCCCGTAAAAACAACCGATGCGCAGGTCAAGGTATTGTCCCAGCAACTTTGCTTCTTTTGTTATCTGGACTGCCAGCTCCCGGGTGGGGACCACAATAAGTACTTTTTTATTATTTAAGAAACTATGGGTGAGGAGCAGCTGAAAAACAGATATGAGGAAAGCCGCAGTTTTGCCAGTCCCTGTCTGGGACTGAACACAGACGTCTTTCTGATTGTCTAGAGTTTGCTTAAACGTTTGTATCTGGACCGGCATACTATCCGTAAAGCCGGCTTTTTTTATTCCTTTTTGGATATTTTCATGCAATGCATGTTCAGTAAATTTCATGTAACCCTCTTTTTGTTCTGTATGCGCTCTGCTATAAGTTGAAGTATGTTCCATGACCATTATTCCGTTTATGTTGGTGGATCAAATTGCCAGAGAACCACATCCCCCATCTCCAGCAAAATCAATCAAAAACCTTCTTTAGGTTCCCCATTGATTATCAACAGGGCCTTATTGAATAACACATATAATCGTTTTGACGACACGGAATTAGTAAAGGAAGGATGGTGTGGTATCAAAATGATGGCATAGTTGATAAGAAAATATCCTCTTTGTAAAATGATCCTCATGTAGTGTGCAGCTTGTGAGGAAGGAATTCGTTTTATGAGTTCCAAATAGACTGACTTATCTATATATTATATAATATTTTTTACTATATGTCAAACATATTTTAACACCTGTCAGTTAAGAATTAAAAGTGCACAGTTTTCATCGAATTTAAAGATTAAAAGTG
>CAZOKO010000127.1:0-5378 GCA_964580455.1 uncultured Thermodesulfobacteriota bacterium
ACATATACTTAGCTTGTCCAAAACCGCTATTTCAATTTATTTTGGACAGTAATGATTATCACTCTTTTCTTAATATGCGACTCACAAACTTAATCTGTTTATATTTCAGAAAGGAGGGTTATAGATGCGAGCCAGGCACCTTTTTGATTAGGTTTAAGAAAGTAGCAAACGTCTGCTTCACAGGGAATTTCTAGCTGATCCAAAGATAGATCCTTCATATCTACATCTTTTATTACAGTCCCAGGAAGAATTTTAAAGTGCCTTTCACCCACAACCAGATAATCTTTCCCTTTTCCTTTAAGAGTAACCTTCCGACAGATAATCTGTCTTTCTGGTTCTATGACACCCGATTGAGGTTCTACCGATGACTGTTCAGCCCATGCTCCATTTTCTAACAGTACTAATAGTAATCCATCATTACAACGGCTCCCCAACATCAGGAGAACGACAGCAGCTATAAATAACATCCCGTAGATTCTATAACACATTGATAATATAAACCTCTTTTCGATAATCGACTTTCTGCAATCACACCTCTTACTCTTCTCTCCAAGATTCCATACCACTTCTAATTTTAAAAGCAGGTTTCATGTTGAACGTTCCAACCAAGCTACTGCTATCACTGCTTACTATGGTGACGGTCTTTCCTATGTGGATAAAAGGGGCTGCCTGCTGCCCCTTTTGCAAAGGTGTCTTTGTTTCTATCTCATCTTTTTGTTCGGATTTTTCTGATTTTGATTCCTCACCGTCTCCGTATGAGCCCTGTCTTTTAAGGAGCTTAACTGATTTTTTCCAGGCAGTACCTGTCTGATAATAGAGGGTGTAAAGATTATTTATGCCACCTGTGCTACAGATATCTTCATCGGGCTCATAGGTAGTGAAGATGAGAATTCCACCCAGGAGAGCAGGTTTAGTGATCATGCGTTCCCTTCCAGAAAAAAAGGTGAGATACCACCCCTCTTTCTCCTGGACTTCATAAACGAAATCATTCCAGTTGAATGCTGCTGCACCCTTCACCTCCCCTCCCTGATACACAACCACCTCACTTGAGTCATATAACTGATTGAAAAGTATTTCATCCGTACAGTTTCCCTGGTAACAGGGATCCTTAATCCCGAAAAAGTGGTGTGCAGAAGAACTGTCACTACTATCAGAGATGCTGTAATCCCTTCCTGTTCCAAAATAAACCCAGAGGTTCTGGCACTCATCAAAGGAGGCATTAGAAGCTGCGGTAATGGGTTGCGGCGAGCTGAAAAGGGTGGAGAAGGTCCATTTATCAGGATCAGCAGAGTAGTTCCACCTGTCTGGATCTTTGCATGCTTCTCCTGAACAAACCTTGGTGGAAAGGCGATACATCTTTCCCTGCCACTCCTGCTTCGAAAAATGAGATTCCCCCACATAGATAACATCAGTATTAAAATCAAGATTTGCATCAACACTAACAGGACTTGACATAAAACTATTGCCTTCCGTCCCTTCAAATACTTTAACAAGATCCCCCGTCTTCAAGTCAACCACAAACAGGCTCGCAGGCTGGTTGCTTTTGCCATGATAATCTGTTGGGCCAGAGCCAAAGATCACAAACCACCTGTCATCTTCTGGACGATCTACACCTTTGTCTGCTTCAACCCGCACAATAGCAGGATAAGAGGTAGTAAAAGCCAGTGCCGGATGAGTAAATTCCCATAGCAGCCTGGGGCTATCGGGAACAGTTATATCCAGTGCAAAATAGGCTGAGCTGAAAGATCGTGACTCTACACCCGATCCGAAATCATCAGTAATTGATATGTCCCCTCCCCCCAGTCTCATACCTCCGACAAGAATGGTACCCCACCCTTCCGGGTGATCACTGTCTATGGGATTACCAGCTCCATCAGTGAATACTCTCGCATCGGTGACCCTGGGTTTTAAATCCACATAGTCCACATGGGTATAATCCCGTCTGGTCAACCATTTCAAATGGGGGAGAAGATTGTAAGGGATGTATGCCCAGCGCTCATCACCGATATTCCCCGAACTTGCAGCGGTCTTATCTGAACTATACCAGCCACATTCTTCTTTTCCTGAAGTGTCAGGGTTATCCCCCGGATGATAGACACCTCCTTTGAAAGCATGAATCATTCCATCATTGGCACCGGCAAATACTGTTAGTGGCCGGTTTTTCCATCTGCTGAAGAATGTCCCATAAGTAACATCCCCATAAATAAGATGGTAGTTTTCCAGGGGATACCTTGATACTGCTGAAGTAGAATGAACGATATCTCCCAATTTCCATACCCTCTCAACACCATCGATTTTGACAGTCCTTTTTCTGAAACCTGTAATCTCTTCACCCCTTATATAATCGATAATGTCAGAAGCCTCCTTATCATCAACTGCCCTTAAGTAAGGTCGAAGAAAATGTCCGTTTTCTGGAACGAAGTCTATAAACTCTCCAGGATCAACTTTGCCATCCCCGTCGCTATCAACATAAGTCTTTATTTTCCTATCGTGAGCACTCCTTGATGCAAGCCTTTCCCCTGCTTCCCAGACAGGCCGAATATTCTCCAGAGATCTTATGGCATCAGGAATATCACGATCAGCTTCTCCATCCCCGTCAGTATCACTAAACACATTTACTCTGGTTTCCTGAGTGTTTTCATCAAAAATCAACTCGATGATCTTATCGCGTTTATAAACAAGTGCCCTGTCACCATCGGTGTCTTCTCTGATATTGCCAAAGGCATCTATCCAAAGACTATGAAGGAATCCCATCCAGTGGGTTTCAACTCCACCCTGGTAAATGTATGGTTTAAAAAAGGCTTTAAAAAGTGAGCCCTCATTTTGTAATGAGTTTGACGCTATGGTCACTCCACTCCCTGAAGCTGTTTTCTGAAATATTTTTGCCACTGCCTGGACCAGCTTATCCTCTAAAAGACAGCCACCCTTTGCCTCAAGATAATTATCAGGAATACCATCCTTATCGCTATCCCATTCCTTACTAAGATCAGGCATATCATTATCATTAAGGTCAATGAAACCTCCATTCTTTGCTGCATCCTTTAAAAGTTTAGAACCAGCACCAAAGGCGGAAACAGTAAAGAGTGTGATACTCTGGCTGCCCTCAAAATCCTGATCACCCATGCGTAAATCGCTTACGTGTGCCCAGAGAGCGATATCATCAAGATAATCAGATCCCCCTTCAGCATAAACCCCCGGGTCATTGGAATCTGCATCAAAATCTCTCAGATTGCCAGAAATACCCCCTGGTGAACTTGCGGGAATATTCCGATCATGAGTCGATTCCCCATCGGTAATTAAAAGGATAAAGCATTGAACACAGTGGACATCCTGCGAGAACTCTTGAAAGAAGAACGGGTCATCCTGGTTTCCCAATTCATAATTTGCAGGCATATGAGGATAGTAAGGTGCGATCTGCATAAAGTATCTTATACCCTCAAAGAGGGATTCAGACAGAGGAGACCAGGTTGTCGCCTTGATATTTTCAATGTTAAAAATGAGGTTATTCAGGTCGTCGCCAACGGGATTAATGATTCTTCCACCTTCTCCATCTTCATTAAAAACTTCCAGGCCGAAGCGTGCCCTGCTTCCTATCCTCTGTATCAGCCCGGCTACATTTCCTTCCACAAAGGAATCCTGTTCAGATCTGCTGTCTTTCTCCACTCTAATCCTGAATCTCCTGGTGTAATGAGAAAAAGGGTCAGCATTATCCCCTACATATACGAATCCCTTGTCTAAGCCAAAGAAGGCATGTGAGGATGAATCAAGTCCAAGCGCTTCCTGACCGGGATAGGATTTCCCTGCTCCCTCTTCATACTGTTTCAGGAAATCATAACCTGTTTCAATATTTTCTTCTCCTTCAAGCTGTTGAATGCCGTTACCATCACGGGAATTTGCCACAGCCTTTCCACCAATTAAAACCTTCCTTAAGATGTCAATCTGCCTCATGGTTAACCAGTTGAGAAAGTTCCCGTTCCAACTGCCCGCAGGATTCCTTTCAAAGTAACTGTCACTGACATATGAATACCTGGCGGAAGAGTCAAAGTAACCATCACAGGTAATACGGGGATCAAATTCCCCGTCGTAGGCCTGCTGGTTCATACTACTGGAATTATCCATCAGGATAAGTATATTGGGAGGAACTGTCTGAGCCGCAGGTAAGGGATAGTGGGTGTAATCAACAATAGTTTGGGCGTTTAAAGGAAGGGAAAGAATCGCTAGAAGGATGAAGGTTATAAAGCAGGTAAACAGTTTCATAGCTAGGGCAAAGTTTTTTAGATATTAGCCGTCTATTATAAGCTAAAAACTTAACAAATGAGTCAAGTTTTAATCAACGATACATTTTGCAAAGAGATACTGGATATTTATGCTTTTCTGCTTATCTACAATACTCAAGTTGTCTATTAGTTCCTGGATCCCTGCTTCCTCAGGGACGACAGACAAGGATGGAACCGATTGAAAAAATGTCATTCCCGCGCAAGCGGGAATCCAGTATTGTTAACAATTTCAGCAAAGGCATTCAACTGGAGATTTCTGGATGAGCAGATATGCTTTTTTAATTCTTATTTTATCCAGCATCAAGTAACCAGTATCCAGTATCGCTTCAATTACACGGCTATTCAATTGATTGGTAAAAAATTCCTAAGCAACGAAATTGAGATGAGAGTTAAAGAACATTTCTATAAACCGTTATTACATTGGAAAGGGCTCCACTTTTCACACGCCCCTGGGAATTAATCTCAAAAAGCACTTTTTTGCTGGCTTTCCCGCCAAAACCGGCACTTTCACCTCCTGAGCCAAATTCAGCAGATCCACCATAAAGTAAAGTTGTACGGGTACGGTCAATATCGATATTTGCAGATTGTGCGAGTATCGTGGCCTTGACATCCGGTGAATTCCTGGGTGAATCCGTATCTTTATCATTTAAACTGCTATTGTCCTGATAGTAGTCCATCACTTCATTGCCCAAGTTTTCCTCCATAACAAATCCCGGGTAGGCGGTTTTATTACTATGAGTGATGTCCTCAATAATCTTAACTGCCAGTGGATACCCACCATCTGCCAGGTAAAATGCCTCTTTGGCCATTTTATGATTGCGGGATATATTACGTTCCGTGATAGTTATCATAACAGCAAGCGATCCCATCATGATAAGGGCAATCATCAATACTAGCGCAACCACCAATATTGCCCCTCTTTCTTTATAATTATTTTCTTCAACGTAACGTTTTGTATCCTGCATCCTTCATCCTGTATCTTGCATCTTTCATCCTGTACCCTGTATCTCGCATCCTGTATCTTGTATCTTGCATCCAGCATCTAGTATCCAGTATCCAGAAACTCAATTCCTAAATTATTATCCTATGTTTTTTCTCTGT
>CAZOKO010000128.1:0-5309 GCA_964580455.1 uncultured Thermodesulfobacteriota bacterium
TATGCTCAAAGAGATATAAAATCACCCACACTCCTACACGATGACCCATTAAATTAAAGGAGTCTGCCCTCGAAAGTAGAAATTAACTTCTTTACCTGATGTTTCCGGAACCCTCCATCATTATTACAATATTTCATACCAAAGATGAAGCACAACGCAGCATATGGACTTTTTGCGAAGCCGTCACTTTTTAAGCTGACTGACACCGCTCTCAGAAATCAGCTTGCTTAGGGAAAAAACTCGCATGGGTTCTTTAGATTTTTCCCTTATGAGGTTTACAGTCTTTTCTAAAATGTTTAAAACACCATCTAGATCGGTATGCTCAGTTACTGTTTGAGCAATTTTAGGATGTCTGGCACCATATCCTCCCACCACCACTTTGTACCCCATCTCTTTAACACCAATAGCCGACTCGGGGCAGAACTCTTCACAACCAGCACAGCGGATACAGATAGCTTTATTAAAGGTTGGTAGATTATCCTTCATAGTAATTGCACCTAAACTACAATAGCTTACACATTTTTCACATCCCGTGCATTTTTCAGGGATAAGTTCAACATCATATGAGCCTAGAATGCCAAAATCGGAAAAGTAAGGAGAAACACAGGCATTGGTGCATCCTGCAACATTCACTCTGAATTCACAATGAGGCATGACTGCAGTGGTAGTGAGATCCATCATGAGGTCTGTTACTTTGAGCGTTTTGAGTTTCTCTCGAATGGCCGGAATGAGTCTTTTCATATTGTCAATCTTTATATCAGAGGCAGCTCCATACTTACTGGGACACATCATAATGGTAAAAAGTTCTTTGGATTCATCTTCAAAAAACTCTTCAGGCATCTCCATACCTTCTCCCTCTCCCTGAGCCATAGCCCTGAGCTTTCGCATAACATCACGGCCTATTGCAAGATCGTAGCGTTTATCTGCTTCTGCCACAACCTCAGGAGTTACGCTGGAAAGACCCTTTTTCTTGGCCAGTCGTTCACATTCAAGTCTGGCATACGAACTAAGCATGGGTGGAAGGGGAAGATTTTCCACAGCTTCTTCTGCTTCTTTAGTCCACTGAATCATATCGATCCTCCTTTTACAAGTTAAGCTTTTGTCAAAACAAAACCACAGAGGTTAATATAGCAAAAAGAAAAAGATATTTAAAGCCCTTATTTTCCTCTATATTTTAAATTTGGGAGAATCATGATAAACTCATTTTAAAGGAAATGCCTCTCGATCTTTACAAAACCAGGGAGTTCATAGCGCAGCAGAGCCGCAACCAAAACAAATATAACCACGAAGGGCACGAAGAAACACGAAGAATGAAACCAAACTGTGCTAAAAAAACACGATGTTTCAGGTTAGTAGTACAGAGTTTTTTAAATATATGTTCTTCTTATTTCGTCAAGATTATTTTCTACCCCACATCATAAATTTTGTATAGGGTTTACTTTTATCCATCTTTGTGGTTTAATTCTTTGCATTATTTTAATGCAGAAGATGATGGACCTAATATAACTGCATTAATAAAATCCACTATGATGACCCCAAAAACACAAATGTCTCCTCCCAAAAAATCAAACAAAACGAGAAAAATGTGGTGGGTGATTTCTTTTGTCATCCTCTTTTTGCTGGCTATACCAGCTATTCTTGCAGTAGGAACCTATATCTATTTCAGTTATGACCTTCCCCGTTTGACTTCAGTTGAAGACTACACACCCAAGACAGTTACCCAGGTTTTTTCGGAAAATGGAGATGTAATAGCAGAGTTTTTTGTAGAAAAGCGCTATCTTATTCCTATAGAAGAGATGCCAGCTACCCTCGTACGGGCATTTATCTCATCAGAAGATGCCCGATTTTTTGAACACCAGGGAATCGACCTCCTGAGCATCCTTCGTGCTCTCATTAAAAACATTGAATCAATGGATATCATACAGGGTGGGAGCACTATTACTCAACAGATTACCAAATCATTACTCCTCTCTCCTGAGAAGAGTTACTCTAGAAAAATCAAAGAGGCTATCCTGGCCCGAAGGATTGAAAACTCCCTCAGTAAAAGGGATATCCTCACTATCTACCTCAATCAAATCTATCTGGGCCACAGGTCTTATGGAGTGGAAGCTGCAGCACTGACCTATTTTGGCAAACATGCATCCGAACTGAATTTAGCCGAATCAGCTGTTCTCGCCGGTCTTCCTAAAGCGCCGAGTGCTTACTCTCCAATACGTCATCCACTTAAAGCCAAAAAACGCCAACGCTATGTTTTACAGAGAATGGTTCAAAGGGGGTATATCACGAAGGATGAAGCTAAAGAGGCTTCAGATATGCCTTTAAACATCACCCCTCCTGAAAATAAAAATATAAAAGTAGCTCCTTATTTTACTGAACATTTACGGCAATATTTAGAAAACATCTATGGTACTGACTCACTTTATGGGGAGGGGTTAAAGGTTTATACCCCCTTAAACCTGTTTATGCAAAAATCCGCTCAAAGAGCAGTAGAATCAGGTCTCAAGGATTTCGAGTCAAGAGAAGGCTGCCAGGAAGGTGGAACAAGAGTTCAAGGTGCTCTGGTCGCTATGGAGCCGAAAACCGGCCACATAAAAGCACTCGTAGGGGGGGTAAACTTTCTTGAGAATCAGTTTAACCGTGCTATCCAGGCCCGCCGTCAACTTGGATCAGCCTTCAAGCCCATTGTCTATGCAGCTGCACTGGACAAGGGTTATGCAACAACTACCATCATCATCGACTCACCCCTTATCTTCAAAATAAAATCTGACAAGGAGTTCTGGGAACCCAGAAATTACGACCTGGAATTTAAAGGTCCCATTACTTTAAGAAAGGCACTCAGCTATTCTCGGAACATTATAACTATAAAGATTTTACAGGACATCGGTATAGACTACACAATCAACTATGCAAGACAACTGGGAATCAATGCCCCATTAAGCCGTGATCTCTCACTGGCTTTAGGTTCATCCGGGGTGTCTCTCCTGGAAATCACTCGAGCCTATTCAGCCTTTGTCAATCAGGGATTTAAGGTAGAACCTATCTTTATCACAAAGATTACTGATCGCAATGGCAACGTCCTGGAGGAAAACAAACCCAGATTGGCCCAAGCCATAAGTCCTCAAACTTCTTACATCATGACCAGCCTGCTTAAAAGTGTGGTAGAAGAAGGAACTGGCAGGAAAGTAAAAGCTCTTCACCGTCCCTGTGCAGGTAAAACGGGAACCACTAATGATGTAAGGGATGCATGGTTTATTGGTTTCACACCAGATATCATTGCAGGAACCTGGGTTGGCTTTGACAATGAAAAACCTCTGGGGAAACACGAAACCGGTGCTGTGGCAGCAAGTCCTATCTGGTTAAGTTTCATGCAGGAAGTATTGGAGGGAATTCCTAAAAAAACTTTTTCCATCCCTGAGGGAATCATCTTCGTTAAAATTGATCCTGAGACCGGTAAACCTCCTACTCCCCAATCTCAGAAAATCATATTTGAATGTTTCAAAGAAGAAATCCCACACGAAACATTACAGGACAAAGAAAGTGTTGAGGGATGAGTAATGGGTGAATAGTAAAGGGAGATGAGTTGCGCGTTACGGGTTCCGTGTTAAGAAATAATTCTTGTGAGAAGAGAGTTTTTAGGAAGTTTATTTCTTACATCGAATAACCCTTTCCTCCGTAATGATTATATCAACTGGCTCATCATGACCACTCTCAACAGGAACTTCCTCAACCATCTGCAGTTCAAAGGCTAAAGCCACAGAAGGTCTCCTTTCCTGCACAGATTTAAGGAGACTATCATAGAAACCACCTCCATATCCTATCCTGTACCCTTTTTGATCAAAGACTGCACCCGGGACAATAACAAGATCAATCTCTTCTAAAGCCACTGGTCTTATGCATTCTGGTTTTGGCTCTAAAATCCCCCAGGTGCCTGGAGCTAGATCGGCTGTATAATCTACAATACGGGACAGCTTTAATCTTCTATTAGCAAGATCGGTGATAGGAACAACCACTGCTTTCCCGAGAGACAAGGCTTCCCTGATCATAGTCCCGGTAAGCACTTCACTTTTAAAAGAAACATAAAATGCTAAAGTCCTGGCTGTAACAAACTCTGGAAGAAAAAAAAGGCGGGAATGAATGGATTTACTATTCTTCCCTCTCTCTTCTAAAGACAGGGTATCTCTTAGGGCAAGAATTTTTTTTCGCAGTTCTTTTTTTTTATTCCTAACATCCTCAGGCATACCCATCCGATCTCACTCTCAGACATAGCTCAACCATTCCTTATACTTTTCTTCCTTTCCTTGAACTGCATCAAAATAAGTACTCTGGATAGTCTCAGTTATTGGTCCTCTTTTACCTTCACCAATTTTTCGATCATCCACTTCCCTGATGGGTGTAATCTCAGCTGCAGTACCGGTAAAAAAAGCCTCGTCAGCAACATAGAGCTCATCACGGGTAAATTTCTGCTCAATCACTTTCATCCCCTTGTCATTAGCAATAGTAATAACAGCATCCCTGGTAATCCCCTTAAGAATAGAGGTCGGAGGGGGAGTTTTAATCACATCATCTTCAACCATAAAAATGTTCTCACCACTCGCTTCACAAATGTATCCCTCCGTATCCAGGAGAAGAGCTTCGTCATAACCCATGGCTGTTACTTCCTTCTTAGCCAAAATGGAATTTACATAACTCCCACAGATCTTAGCCTTGGTCATGTAAACATTCACATGATGGCGCGTGAAGGATGAGACCTTAACTCGAATTCCTTTCCTTAATCCCTCCTCTCCCAGATAGGCTCCCCAGGGCCAACAAGCAATAGCAACCCTTACGGGATAATCTTTAACATAAAGACCCATTTCCCCATCGCCAATATAGACGATAGGCCTGATGTAACCCTTACTCAGCTTATTGACCTTCAAAATATCTTTAACAACCTGACATATCTCTTCCCGGCTATAGGGAATGGTAATCTGAGAAATCTGCGCAGAATTAAAGAGGCGATCAATATGTTCCCCCAACCTGAAAACTGCTGATTTTCCATCCTGGCCTTGATAGCATCGTATTCCCTCAAAGACACCAAGTCCGTAGTGAAGTGTATGGGTGAGAATGTGGATTTGAGCTTTATCCCAATCTACCATTTCCCCATCCATCCAGATTTTTTCAACTTTTTGAATCATAGCGCATAACCTTTCCTGTTTAGTTAGTTTTTTATAACTGTTCAGCTTAACTATATTTATTCACCGCAGAGACAATAAACTTATCTGCTTATCCATAATTCTCCAGTAACAATTGAGGAGTAGAAGGAACAGCAT
>CAZOKO010000129.1:0-4972 GCA_964580455.1 uncultured Thermodesulfobacteriota bacterium
TATACCGTCTTTGGTTTTTAAAGAATAGAATTGTGGAAAATCGGGTATTTTTACTTCGGTAAGTGGAGAGCCATTCTTGAAAAGGTATTGAATTCCGTTTTTTGATTGAATTGAATAAGGGGATTTTGATACAAAACTACCACTGGTTGGAACAGTAGCTGCTCTGCCATCAAGCATAATAGTGATGCCTTCAGAGGGACCTGCTCCTCCCTTTCTTCGCTCAATAGGCTTATCTACCTTTACCCCGCAGCTCTGCAAGTAAGCTTTAAGGTAATTTCCATTTTTGCAATTTATATCAGCTTTATTTTGCAACCTAACTTTCAAATTGCATCCTTTCCTGTGACAGATAGTCTAATATCTTCTTTCTGTAAAAGTTAAAATCCTGACTGGTCCTTTCCCTGGGGTAAGGCAGATCAATGTCCAAGACTAGTTTAATACTTGCAGGTCTTGAGGAAAGACCGAAGACTTGCTGGCTTAAAAATACTGTTTCGTCTATATTATGACTGACGAAAAGAATTGTCTTTCTGGTTTCCTGCCATACTTTTAAAAGGAATTCCTGCATGGAGTTTCGAGTTTGAGAGTCGAGTGATCCAAAGGGTTCATCCATTAGAAGGAGCTCCGGGTCATTAATCAAGGTACGGGCGATAGCTACTCTTTGCTTCATTCCACCGGAGAGTTCATTAGGGAACTTGTTTTCAAAACCATCCAAACCAAATTTATGAAGATAAAACTGCGCCATTTCTTTCCTTTTTACTTTAGAAATCTTTTTAATTTCTAAACCGAAGCTAATATTGTCTAGTACTGTCCTCCAGGGGAAAAGGGCATATTCCTGAAAGATCATGCCCACCTGACCGTAAGGCTTTTCTATCTCTTTTCCTTTTAAAATAATTTTACCAGCAGAAGGTTGTTCCAATCCTGAAATAATTCTTAAAAGGGTAGTCTTGCCACAGCCACTGGGCCCAATAATAGAAACAAACTTGCCATCTTCGACCTTAAGGCTGATGTCACTTACGGCGTCGATATCTTCGCTGGTATTGGCATGAAAATAAGTTTTGCTGATGTTAACTAATTCCAGGCTCAATAGTACCTCTTAGCTATTTCTATCTTTACAGTCATTGCAAGCCTGAAGGGCGTGGCAATCTAATTTCTAGAGATTGCGCAAACGCAACCGTTTTTATGCAACCTGAATCTTTTAAATATCTAAATCCAGTATCCAGCATCAAGTATCCAGAAACTTGTATGCCTGAAGAGCGAAAAGCTCGGTTATCTCCACCTAAGCATTCTGCGTTCCATGGTCTTTAAGCAGGCGTCCAGTAAATATCCAATGATACCTATTGTTGCCATTCCTGCAACAATTAAATCGGGTCTTTGAATATCCCTTGCAACCATAATCATATAACCTAAACCGTAGCCACTTTTTACTCCGGTAAATTCAGCAGCAATGAGTGTCATCCAGGCTATGCCCATACCAATTCTTAAACCTGTGTAAATGGAGGGCGTAGCACCCGGTATCAGGATTTTTGTATAGATATCTCTACGTCTTGCGCCAAGAGTAAGAGAAGCATCAACTAAAACAGTATCAACAGAGAGAACGCCTGATACGGTACTCAGCAAAATAGGGAAAAACGAACCTAAAAATATAATAAAGGCAGCAGATTTAATACCAATGCCGAACCAGAATATGGCAATGGGAATCCAGGCAAGCGGGGGGATTGGCCTTAATATTTCAATTAGAGGGTTTAGGATCTCTCTCAATATTTTAGACCAGCCCATAAAGATGCCAAGAGGAACAGCAAGAATAATTGCTATAATAAACCCCCAAAGCACGCGATGTAAACTTGCCAGTATATGTGTTGTGAGCTCATAGCCCGGTGGTAATCCGGTAAACGCAAGAGTTTTTATGCTTAATGTAACCTCCAGAGGTGAAGGGATTTTATGTTGAGGGATAATGTTGAGAAAAGATAATAATTGCCACAGGAGTATGACAATAATTAGGACGGAAAACTTTAATATTTTAACCTGCACAGCTTTATTCATCTCAGCGGTATTTGTGGTCTCCGCGGTAAAAAGTTATTGTTTAGGTGGCAAATAACATATTGATATTTTAATTAACTATCAAAGTGCAAAGCAACAAATGTGGAAGTACATCTAAAGTTGTTTAATTAATAGCCGATATAATATATATCTGCTGTGCCTGTGCATTAAGGTCTGGAGTGTTGCCATTATATGTAAAATGCAAATTATACTCTAGTCTTAACACGGCTACAGCGGATTTTTTTATCTGTGCTTGGTGTATGAATTGGGTTAGAAGAGAAATACTGCAGCGGCAAGGACAGTGGAATAGCCTTTTTTTACAATAGCAGATTGAGTTAAATTAGTAGTTCTAACAATTTTATCACTTATACGATAGACTTCCTTCTTTTCATCCCAGCTTTTTTCCTCATCAAATTCAATTCCCAGTGTAGATGCCAGCATGGCTGCTGCCTGGTCCTCGGCATAATCACCGGAGACTTTCTCAGTTTTGCCAAAAGCATGGTGTTCACTTAAATATCCATAAAGCTTTTTGTCGTTAGGAATGGCGCAACCTATGGATGCAGAAATCAAACGACTAAACTCGTTACTGCTGCACTTTGCTAATACACAAAATGTAATCTGACCGGGCACCAGTGCTGCCAGACCCTGCTTCCGAGAGATTATTTTGCAGTCAGGTGGTATAATACTGGATACCTGCACCAGATTGCATTTCTCTATGCCTGCATTTCTCAATGCTAATTCAAAGGAGCGAAGTTCCTCTTTATGTCTTCCAACTCCTTTGGTGAGAAAAACTTTTTTAGGTACCATTTTCTGCATAGTAATTCTCGCTACTAGTTAGTGCTTGACCGAAAACCTGTTTTTGTCTTTAAGAAATTCGGAGTACGAAATTCAAAACGAGCAAATAACAAAAGATGCTGGATACTAGATGCTGGATGTTATTTTACTTTTTTACTTAGTGAATCTTTGTGGACTTCGTGGTTATAATTTTTTTTAATATTCGGATTTGGTCTGAACATGACTTTTCGTTCTGGCACTAGTTAAAGATTAGATAAATAGCTCGGTGAACCAGGACAGTTATAATTTTAAAGCTTAAAATACATAAACCGAACTACAAGATAAATCAATTCTTTTTTAGCAGAACACTCATTTTTTTTATACTGCCTTTAAAATCCCTCATTCCCCCACCTTCGCTTACAATTTGTAACATCCTGTTTTTATCTGTAACTTCAATTCCTGAAAGCATTGTGACGCCCCTCTTGATAAAAACGTGGGGAAGAAAGGGAGTAGTAGCACCAAGGATAATAGTTTCTCGTGCATCTTTTGATAAATCAAGTAATGAATCAATCGTTTTGTTAATCAAGGTTGTAGCTGATATGATGGTGATATCACACTCAGGAAGTATTTCTGAGGCTTTCTCTGACGGATAGACGTCAGGTAAATTTGCTATAGCCTTTTCCTCAAATATATAGATTTTTTTTAATGTCTTTTTCAAGGGTTCAATGAGAGGGCCAAAGAATCCAACCATTCCTGCCGTATCACTGTTTCTAAGACTGATGACATCCAGGATATCTCCTTCGATGGCATTCTCAATCTGTTGATTTACTACAGCGTTAATGGTGGCAATACCTACAGATGATTCAAGCAGATTTTCCGACAGGGCATGTTGTACAGCCTTTGCAGCGTCTTCTCCCTTGATTTTACCGGATTCAAATGGTTTGGTGCAGGAAGGTACGTTCTGAGAGTGGAAAGTATAGGCTAAACCCAATTGTCCATCGCTTAAAAGCACTGCGGTATAACAGAGACCAATCCTTATATCCGCTATTTTTTTATTCTCTACCTTTTTCCCAAGAGCTGCAATAATCTCTTGTATTACGCTTTTATTTTCTACCATCTTCCTCTTTCCTGAAATGTTTTCACAAACCTTTCAATACTCCTGTCATAAGTTTTTTCTACATCCTCAGGGAAAAGGCATCCAGGTAATTCTCCCATTGATCGGTGATAGGCTATGCATTCACAGCAAAGTCCTTTCTTGCTGCATGATTCATAGGTGCATGTACATTTTTCCATATTTTTTTCCTGATTACATTCTCGCATACCATTCCTCCTTTTGAACTGAGTACTTTTCCATAGTTACACAAAACTACTATAAATGAAATAAGGAATGCAATCATAAAATGATATACCCACCCAAAAAGATTTACTTGACACAACTCAAATTATAATATAATAGTATATTAATATTGAATGGAATAACAGGTAGAAATTATGAAAAGAAGTACCTTTTGGATTTACTTCATAGTAATATTGTTTTTATTTGGTGGCTTAGTTTTTGCGTTTAGTCACCACCATCATACTGAAGATATATGTAATGCTGAGAACCTTCAAATCTTTTGTCACTACGCCAAAAATCCTTTTTCAAGGAATTCAATCCCACTTATAATTCTTGCCCTCATATTTATCGTAACCTTTTATATACCACTCTTCTTTGAAAGAAAAATACTCTACACAGCAAATCCTGATATCTCAAAAAGATATCTCATCCTGTTTTACACAAATCGTTCTTACCGGGCTCCACCTCGATAACCACTTTAATTCCCAATCAAATTAGATTGCAAATCACAGGTTTTTTAACTATGGGATCGTTTTAGCATGTGTGTATATCATACAGTGTGTTAAAGATTCGTAAAAACTTCGTGAAGGTGATAGAATAGACTGAAGAAGATATTTTCGCTTATGATAGTTTCTTTAGTAGTTTTCAACACAATGTATTCTTTTGCAATTAACCACAGATTTACCCCGTTAGATCTTTACTATCTAATGGGGGGGCACAGAGAAATTCCTTTTTAAATCAATAAAATACAACTTTTTATATGGTAAATCTCTGTGCACATTTTAATGAAAATATTTTAGCAAGAGACCTTCTCTCAAATTTAAAAAA
>CAZOKO010000130.1:0-4725 GCA_964580455.1 uncultured Thermodesulfobacteriota bacterium
TGATTTAAGCTTCCAATCTGAGTGGAAAAGGCAGGTGAAACAGGCCTCTATATGAGCAAGAGAAAAAGCTTGCACCTGTTTTAAAAATTCTTTCAGATAAAAACCATGAATGCCTAACTTTCTTCCTGCATCTTCATAGGAAGAACCTTCTTTAAGCATCTCTTTCGCCAGTGCCAATAGTCGCACTTGGCGAGTAATCATCGTGAGTATTTTAAGAGGATATTCTCCTGTTTCTATCAATTTTCTCAATGCATGCAAAGCACCTTCTACATCTTTGCCACCAATACAGTCAATCAGACCAAAAACAGTAACCCCCCTGACATCTGCTATCGCTTCCTTAACATCATCACTCTCAATTACCTCTCTTTCCCCCACATAGGTGGCAATTTTCTGCAACTCACTGTAAATTTTCTGTAAATCATTTTCCATTTCTATGCTTAATAAGGCTACAGCCTCTCTACTAATATTTTTATTAAATTCTCTTGCAATTTTTCTAATCCACTCAGGAATTTCCCTGTCAAAAGGGTGATAAAATCTTACCACCTCCCCCTTTTTTCTAAAAATTTTAAGAAGTTCAGATTTAAGCACCATCTTTTCGGCACAAAAGATACAGCAGGTAGAGAGGGAAGGATTTTTAAAGTAAGATGAGAAATCTTTCCAGGATGACGACTTTAACTGATCAGCCTCTTTAACTATAACCAGTCTATAATCACTCATCAGGGGCAGGGTCTTCGCTGAATTAATAATATCCTGAGGTGCACTTTCCTTTCCGTAAAAAACATTGAGATTAAAAGTGGAAAGGCCAGGGTCAACCAGTTCCTCCCTTATCTCACTGACTATTTTATTAATCAGAAAGGTCTCCTCACCATAAAAAAAATAAAGAGGAGAAAAATCCCTCTTTCTAATCGCTTTTTGTAGTTCAAAAAGTTTCATAGAATTAGATTAACCACGAAGATCACGAAGAATACAATATAATTATAAGACTACTTTTAATCCTGAGAGATTTTGAAGGACTGAAAGTTCTGCCTCATGAATTAGTGAAACCCTTTCTATAGCCTTCAATCCTGAAAACAAATGCTCATTAAAATGAATTAAACATTCTCCAACCTGGAATAGATACGTTTTATTCGGAATAAAAATTTTAATCTGTTTTTCAAATGGAATTTCCTTGTAATTGAACTATTACCCTTTTTTCTTCGTGTTTCTTCGTGCACTTCGTGGTTCAGGAATCAAAACCCCTCAATGATACTGTCGTGGATTCTCTCAGCCATCTCATCAGCAATCTTTTTTATTACATGTCCCTTATTAGCCTCCGTGACAGCTATTTCAGAAGAAACCCTGTAGTCTTCAAAATGGAATAGTTCCTTATTCCTCCAGATTACTTCACCTGTATCTCTCTTTTCCAGTGTCACGTCCAACACCATCAGGGCGCGATATTCCAAAGCATTATCATTCTTATCATAGGAGATGACAAACTCCCTGAATTGCTCTATCTGTCCCCTGATAACTGCATCCGCATCCCCTTCATCCACGATGGAAACAATCCTGCTTTTAACAAATTCATCTACTAAAGCATCGGTCATGTATCTTTCCAGTCCAGGCTCAAAACTTTTACTAGCAAAATAGGGGACGGCAATGGAATGAATACCAGTAAGGACATCACTCTGACCAATAAAATGATAGCCACAACCTGTAAGCCCAAAAATGCAGAGAAGAGAGATAAGAATACTTGCTTTTTTACCCATGAAATAAGATAACTCCGAAAAAATTAAAGGGATCATTTTACCACCACATTGACCAATTTCTTTGGCACAACGATAACTTTTTTAATTTCCTTGCCTTCAATCCACTTTCCTGCCTTCTCGTCAGAGAGCGCAATTTTTCTAATCTCCTCAGCAGAAGAATCGACCGGTACGGAAATTCTGCTCCGCAATTTTCCATTAACCTGTATTACAATCAAGATCTCTTCTTCTACCATAGCTGCAGCATCATAAGCAGGCCAGGGGGTCTTTAAAATGCTCTCCTGTCTGCCCAGTTTTCTCCAGAGTTCTTCCGTAATATGGGGAACTATGGGAGAAAGAAGAATTATCGCTGTCTCAATAGCTTCTTTTATAACAGCGAGTGTCAGTTTATCCTTTACGCTTTCAATATCAAACTGATAAATTGCATTGATCAATTCCATAATAGCACTTATTGCAGTATTAAAATGGAATCTATCTTCGATATCGCTGGTCACCTTCTTTATGGTAACATGGGTTTTAAAGCGAAGCCCCTTCAACTGCTCATCAAGCTCAGCATTTCCATCAAAACTGTTTATGGAATCAAGGATAGAAAGATGATCTGCCACCATCCGCCAGACCCGGTTAAGAAATCGGAAGGCACCTTCCACCCCCTGGTCACTCCAGTCTAAATCTCTCTCCGGTGGAGCCGCGAAGAGACAGAAAAGGCGGGCAGTATCGGCACCATAACGCTTAATCAATGGCTCGGGATCGACTACATTTTTTGTCGACTTAGACATCTTTTCAATTCGACCCACCTGAACCGATTGATTACATTGCGGGCACCGTTTTTCTATCACTTCCTCCGGATAAAGCCATCCATGAACTTCACACCTTAAGGTTTCTTTACAAACCATTCCCTGGGTTAAGAGATTATTAAAAGGCTCATCTACCTTTACCATGCCCAGATCTCTCAAAACTCTGGTAAAAAATCTTGCATAGAGTAAATGGAGTACTGCATGTTCAATACCTCCAATATATTGATCCACAGGCATCCAATAATCGACTTTATCCTCATCAAGAGGTGAAGTATCACATCGGGGGCAGGTATAACGTGCAAAGTACCAGGATGACTCAACAAAGGTATCCATGGTATCAGTTTCTCTTTTCGCCAACCCCCCACATTCAGGGCAGTTGGTATTTACAAATTCCTTACAACTCTTAAGTGGAATTCCCCCCATACCTTTTATCTCTACTTCAGGGGGCAGGATTACTGGCAGGTCACGCTCGGGAACAGGAACCGTACCACACTTCTCACAATAGATAACAGGGATAGGGTTGCCCCAGTAGCGCTGCCTGGAAATTCCCCAGTCTTTGAGTCGATAGTTGACAGTTCTCTTTCCACATCCCTTTTCTTCTAAATAGTCGATAATGGCATCCATGGCTTTTACATTGTGCATCCCGTTAAAGTGCTCCGAATTCACCATTGCCCCCTCACCAAGGTAAGCCTCCGTCATTTCCCCCTGGCGAAGCTCTTCTCCCTCGGGTTGAATAACCACAATGCGCTCCAAACCATATTTTTCAGCAAATTCAAAATCCCTCTGGTCATGGGTTGGAACAGCCATAACTGCACCTGTTCCATACTCCATCAGCACAAAATTGGCAACATAAACAGGCATCCTGAAGTTAGAAACAGGATTAACACAATAGGCACCCGTAAAAACCCCTTCCTTTTCCAAATCTTCAGCGGATCTTACAATTTTGTCCTGCTTGATTACCCTTTCGACAAACAACTTCACCGCTTCTTCCTGTGCTGTTCCTTTCGATAGTTCCAGTGCAAGAGGGTTCTCCGGTGCCAGACTCATAGAGGTTGCACCAAAAAGAGTATCTGGCCTGGTAGTAAAAACTGCTATCTTCTGATCTTTTCCCTCAAGGGGGAAATCAATCGCGGCCCCTTCGCTTTTCCCAATCCAGTTCTTCTGCATGGTAAGCACTCTCTCTGGCCATCCTTTTAGCTTATCACAGTATTCAAGTAGCTCTTCAGCATAGTCTGTGATCTTAAAAAACCACTGCTCCAACTCTTTCTGAGTTACTTCCAGCCCACAGCGCCAGCAGAGACCACTTTCTACCTGCTCATTTGCCAAAACGGTCTGACATTTTTCGCACCAGTTAACGAACGATCTGCTTTTATAAACCAATCCTTTTTCATACATCCTAAGGAAGAGGAACTGTTCCCATTTGTAGTAGAGAACATCACATGTAGCCAGTTCCCGATTCCAGTCATAGCTGAACCCCATCCTTTTAAGCTGTTTTTTCATGTACTCTATATTTTCGTAAGTCCACTTCGCCGGAGGAACTCCGCTCTCAATAGCAGCATTTTCTGCAGGCATGCCGAAGGCATCCCAACCCATGGGGTGAAGGACATTGTAGCCCTGCATCATTTTGTAACGGGCAATCACATCACCAATAGAATAATTCCTCACATGCCCCATGTGAATTCGACCAGAAGGATAGGGAAACATCTCCAAAAGATAGTATTTCTTTTTGCCAGCATCTTCACTAACCTCAAACAGCTTATGCTTCTCCCAGTATTCCTGCCACTTTTTCTCAATTACTTCCGGGTTATATGTTTCTGCCATAAGATCCCAATTGAAGGATTTAATAATTTGGGAATTGCGAATTGAGAAAATTCCTGAATCCCTAAATTCCTCAATTCCTCAAGTTGTCATTAAACGTAGGTTTTTCTAACATAAGAGCGAATCTTTATCAAGGCAAAATGTTTGAAATCACCAGTTACCAACACATTCCTTAATGCATTAATAACTGCAATACATTGATCCTCGAAACAGTTCTGGTTATCGCCAAATCTCTTCATTTTCAACCAAACCCAAAGTTCTTCCCATAACTTCATAGACACCTTATTTTTTCCCTTGCATAAAGTATAACACGTGTTATACTCTCACACCTTAAAAGGAGATTTCACACCATGGGTGAAGCTGCACCAGTT
>CAZOKO010000131.1:0-4654 GCA_964580455.1 uncultured Thermodesulfobacteriota bacterium
ATGTGGTCAATCACATGACAGTTTTTCCACTGGAGAATTATGGATAAGCAAGTAAGTAATTTTACATACCAGAATATGAATGTTACTCAACCCGCCTTAATCCTCTATGGAGAGAGGGACGAATTTTTTGACTTAGATGAAAGGATTACCGAACAAATAAAAGGTTCTTTTCCCCACGTAACTATAAAGCGATTAAGCAAGTTAAATCACGACTGGCCTGTTTTTCATCCAAAACTGGCAGCTCGAGAAATTAGTGATTTTGTAAAAAAATAGTTACAAAGATATTATCCTCCTTCACTCTTCCCTTATCAATCATCACTTAACACGCCTTCATCCCCAACTACTAACCCATAATAAATAACCCCTTCATCCTGTAAAATCCGGGTTAAAAAATATTACTTTAGATTAGAAGCTATATTACCGATGAAATTTATAACTTTGTAACCTTGAAAAATAAATTACTTGAGCTGACAGGAGATAATTATGGCAAAATTAAGTGTTCAGGGAAACCACATCTACGCTGGTAGTCGCACAATTGGTCATGTTCAGGGAAACTACATTTACAGCGGCAATAATCTTCCAGTTGGCCATGTTCAAGGAAACTATATTTATGGTGGTAATGATATTCCAGTTGGAACGATGGACAATGCTCAAAGTTTAATCGACGGTGGAAAAAGACACTCTAAAAATATATTAGCAGCTATATACCTGCTATTCAGGAAATAATTGAAATAGACCTTTCCATTGACACACACTCGTCTCTATCCTATACTCCTATTCAGGTTCACGAGGATTTATCAAAGGTTGTCCCATCAATATTCAACCCTAAAAGAATCTCACTCTCAATCCAGTTAGAAGAAAAAGGGAATGAAAAAAAGAATCTTCTCTTCACCAGGTTTGATTTTTTTACTGGTCGGTTTGGGAGGGTGTTCGTTATTTACTCCCAAGGCAAAAGTGACTGCTACCGGCGGGCCAGACATAGCGCAGGCTCAGATGGAATCTTATAATGGCCCTAAAGCCAGAATTGCTGTAGCCAGGTTCTCGGATAGCACTGGCAAGGGGTGGTGGACAGGAGAAATCGGAGATGGAATGGCTGACATGCTGGCTACCGCTTTGTTTCATAGCAATCGCTTTATTGTGCTGGAAAGAAAAATATTGGAAGATATTCTAGCCGAACAGGATTTAGGGACAACTGGCAGAGTCGATAAAGAAACAGCCGCCCCAATTGGACAAATAGAAGGGGCTGAACTGTTAGTGGCTGGTGTAGTAACGGAATTTGAACCGGGCGCGAAAGGAATCGGTGGTGGAATCGGCGGTATTAGTGGAACCTGGCAAGAAGGTGTGTTTGGCCTTATCCTGGCAGGCATCAAAAAATCTCATTTTGCTATCGATCTTAGAGTAATCGATACTGCTACCTCTCGGATATTACTGGCTACCAGCATAGAAGGCAAAGCCACTGACTTTCAACTGGGAGGTCTTGGAGGGGGCTCTCATGCTGGTGGGGGATTGGGTGTTTATTCCAAAACACCCATTGAAAAAGCAATACGGGTGGCCTTAAATGAGGGGGTTAATTTCATTGTCAGCCAACTGCCAGATCAATATTATCACCACATTGACAATGATTAACCAGATTCGGTTTTTATATGTTCCAGTATTCCAACATTCCATGAGTGAGGCAAGTTTAACAACCAATAAAGAATATTTTTAACTTCAACAAGGCGTAGGATTTCCGAGACGTTTTATTTCTTTGGTATGTAGAGTACCTGCCCTACTGTAAGTCTTGTAGTTCTTAACTGGTTAAGAGATTTAATGGCTTTGGTTGTTGTTTTGAACCTGTTGGCTATTTTCCACAGTGAATCCCCTTTTCTAACCACATATTCTAATAAATTCCCTTTAAGTTTTGTCGAATGAATTGAAGGTCGTGTTTTAAGATAAGCTGTTCTACTGCTTGTGGGTATTTTAAGTCTCCAGCCCTGCCTTATAAAACTGCTTCTTCTAAGGTTGTTCATGGCCATGATGGCCCTTACAGAGGTCCTGTACTTTGATGCAATAACCGATAGGGATTCACCCCTTCGAACTTTGTGAATTACGTAAGGAGGAACAGGGGGAACCCAGATAGGAATGTCATTCAGCTTGGCAAGCAGTGTCTCTACCTTTCTTGCAGGGACCTTTAGAGAATAAGGATCTGTCGGTGTTACATTTTTTCGCAACTCAGGGTTTAGGTCCTTCAGTTCCTGATATGAAATCGCGATGTTTTTGGCAATTGTTTTAATATGAACCTGTTTGTCAATTGTCACCTCTTCCACTTTAACTACTTCCTCCACAGGAGGGAGCGTAAATCCATATTTCTCCGGATCATTCACGATGTAAAGTACCGCTATGAACCGCGGCACATAGGAGGCGGTTTCATAAGGCAATCTTTCGAAAAGGTCCCAGAAGTTGTCAAGGTATTTGATTTTCTGTCTCCTTATAACTTTCAGGACTCTTCCTTCTCCACAGTTATAGGCAGCAATAGCTGTTGTCCAATCACCAAAAATATTATGAAGCTCATTAAGATAAGCAATGGCTGCTTGCGTTGATTTTTCTGGATCCATCCTATCGTCTATCCAGGCATTTCTTTCCAGACCGAACTTATACCCCGTTGAAGCAATAAACTGCCACATGCCAAGTGCCCGTGCTCGTGATAACGCCCTCACCTTAAACCCGCTTTCTATAAGGGGCAGCCAGGAAAGTTCTTCAGGAAGCCCTTCTTCTCTGAGAGCTTCAATAATAGCCGGCCTGTATCTCCCTGAGCGAACATAGGAATCAATGAAAAAACTTCTCTCCCTACCTTTAAATGAGTTTAATGCTTTCTCAACATGTTTGTTCATCACCAGAGGAATGGCATTCTGATTTCCGTTTGCCACATTAAAGCGTGAAGCATAAACTTCCATAATTCTCTTTGCTATGGTAAAGCGCAAATCTTCCTTCTGCTGCAGCATGGTTTCATCAGCCTCATGACCAACCTCCAGGATGAGCACATAGGATTCATCAAGTGCATTAAGTGCGTTCTCAAGATCGCCCTGCTCCCAGAACTCGTTAGCAGTCTGATAAAAATCCATAGCTGAATCAAGCAGACTTTGATTCTTCTCCTGGATGGCTTTTTGCAAACCGGTGTCTTCACCAACATCTTGTTTTTCTCCGTGGGAGGACACTTCAATTCCTGTAGATCTAACCTGACTTTCCTGACCTACTATGGTACCGCTGCTAGACCTTTCTTCTACGGGAAGCTTGCCTGCACACCCAGAAAAGAATAATAAAACAGAAAAGGAGACTAAATATATTTTTATAATTTTAATCATGTATTTTCCCTTATAAAAAATATAAGTAACTATCTATTTCTTGAATAAAAAATTAGAGGATAATTGCATATAAAAAAATTATTGTAAATAACAAAAACTCATAATCTTTTATTTTGTATCCAGTTAAATCCGTGGAAAGGTCTTTCTCTAAATATTTTACATATTTTTTCAAGAGATAGAGAGTAATTACTCATTCGGAGAAAACTAATTGTAACTTAATCAATTTTTTTTGTAACCTTTTCCTATTCCCCTGTATCATAATAATGTATGAGGTGTTTCCACTATTAATTAAGAAAGCAAAAACAAAAGGAGGTAGAAATAATGCTAAAAAATGTATTTACCGTAGTTCTTATCGGGTGTTTTCTTTTAAATACTGTTTCTTTAAATGTTCTAGCTTCCAATTACCAACCGAACACGATTTCTGGTAGGGAAATACTCGATTTTAAAAATGAGAAAAATGATTTTGGTTTTAGCACTCCATCAAACTGCAGGCAAAAGGAAGAATTGATTAACTCCATTAATGCTTTCCTAGAAAAATTAAAAGATTTAGAGATATCTGAAGATCATATAACTGAGTTAATAGAAAATCTCTTTGGTAATTCATCAGACAATTTGGATGGGAAAGAATTTAAGAATATAATCAATCAATATCTCCAGGAATTTACTTTTTCAGAAGCTTATGTGCCTGACGATGTTGCCCCAGGATGTCTGTTACCATACGTTTTATCATCTTCTTACACATGGGTAGCCGCTCCAGTTTTTATGTTTTTCTTTACTGAAGCAGCTTTTAGGGCCAGTGAAAATTGCGCATTAATGTATGGGTTCTGGGGTCTTACAAGTCTTTCTTTGGGCATTTCCAGCTGGACGGAATATAGGATATGTGAAATAGAAAATTCAGACAATCCTGATCAAGATACCATAGATAAATTAAGAGGAGACCAGGTATTTATGTCATTAGCGGCATTTATTTGCTTTGATATCGGTCTTTTGTTCGCGCTGGCCTGCCCTGAACCATTCTTTCTGATTTTTTAATTGCTCTCTGCCCCACATTGTTGTTACTCATGGTATTAAATTGTTTCCATTCTCCCCCTTTTAGTGAAGGGGGAGCGGGAGTATGTAAGTTATAAATGGTTTGATGACATATTTTATACAACTCTGAAAAGAGGATAAAAACTATTAACAAAAGAGAAGTAGTTTAATGAAAAATGTAACCTTTCCCTCTTTTCATGTATCTATATAGTTAAGGCTGGCCGATTTAAAATTTTGGGTCATCGTGTAGGAGTGTGGGTGATCTGAAGACTTAAAATCAGTAA
>CAZOKO010000132.1:0-4652 GCA_964580455.1 uncultured Thermodesulfobacteriota bacterium
AAACTCATTGATGTCAAAAAAATTAAAAATAGTGACCTTGGAACTGTGCACTTTTGAAATTTAGCTAACAGTAATAAATAATCCTTTCTGTTGTTTAGCTCATTGCACAGTCTGGCTCCGTTTGATTGGAGCATAAAGGACAGGGAAGTTGTAAGGCGTTTAGGGGATTAGATGAGTAGAAAATCTACTGAAACATTTGGAGGGCATCGATGGGCATGTTTTCTATTGTTTTGACTATATAGAATTTACCTCGCCCAATTTGGGCGATCTTACGGGCTATCCATTCACCAAGCTCATCCTGGTGAGTAATGAGGAGAACGGATATTTTAATATCATTATCTTTTGTCTTGCGAGCTTCAATAATGGCATGTTTTGTTCCCAGTTGTTCTTTAGTTTTCCAGCCATCTCCTTTAGATGTTTTGACAAGCCGATCTTGCTTAATCCAACCATCGGGTATACGATGCCCTGTATTAAATTCCGCTTCTTTTTCTGATAAATCCTCCCTCTCTGCATCAGCAGAAAGAGCTGCATTTGGTTGCCCATCACTTATGAGGATAATATGCTTTTTATTACCGCTTTTATCACGAAGCAGCATATTGCGGGCATGAAGCAGCCCGTTCCCAATGTTGGTGTACTGATCAGCCCTAAGTCTTATGACTGAATTCATAATGGCTCTGTAATCATCAGTCAGTGGTGCAATTACATTTCCTACATTGCTGAAGGCAACAATTCCTACTCTATCCTGTTTGTCCAGCGCTGCCTTTGCCAGACCTGCAAGGGCGAGCTTGGCATATCGTAATTTAGATTGTTCTTTCATCGATGCGCTGACATCAACACATAAAACTATGTCCAGTTGAGCAACAGGCTTTTTCTCAAATGCCCTGAATTCTTTCTGCCCTATATCCTTCAGTGTTTTTCCCTGTTTGATCATTTCTTTTAAGGTATGGCGGATGGAGATGTCTCTATAAACATCTCCTTTCTTATAACGTCTTACCTCCGCCTTCTCAATTTCATGTTCTTTTCTGAAAGCATGTTTTGTAAGAGAACTGCTGGAACTTTTAGGAATCAGTTCCTCTAATAACCGGGAGAGTGCCCTGGAGGTCAGGGTGTAGTGCTTCATCTGCGCTCCACTTACCTTTAACAGGCCTTTTTCTTCTAATTGATGGATCATGATTTGGAGTTTCTGATAGTCAAGCTTTTCTGGATCTGTTTTGACACCTTTCTTTTCTCCCAGGGTATAGTGGACATATATATCTTCCAGTGATGTTTTGGAAGATCTGCCCTGATGTTGTGCGTCCATCAATTCAGCAAGAAATTGAGACATCTTCTCTTTGGAAAGCTTCATATTAATGCCGGAGGATGAAGTGGAAAGACCTTTGATCTGGTTCGACATTTCTTTCAGTTGATCAGGGTTTATCTCTCCCCGTTCCAGTCTTTTTTTCAACCTTTCGATTAAGTCATCTTTACCCTTTTCAGTTAAAGCGTAGTTTTCAGGAGTAAGGTGCTGTAATAACCCTCTCTTCTCAAGTTCCTCCAATAACTGACTTAGTGCCTCCTGACTCTCAGCTGGATAGTTTGCATTGTTAAGAGCCTCCTGCACCAGAGGATGCTTCATCATTTCCTGTGCAAGAGACCAGTCCTGGCTGGAAAGGGATTTTTGTTCATGTTGAAGTGCAACATCGTTTAATCCCTCTAAAGCCTGTTTTAAATTGTCTCTGGTTAACGGTGAAGACTTTTTTTTCTTCTCCCAACTT
The DNA here is from genome assembly GCA_964580455.1 of uncultured Thermodesulfobacteriota bacterium. Lineage (GTDB taxonomy): Bacteria > Desulfobacterota > WTBG01 > WTBG01 > WTBG01 > CAZOKO01. The sequence goes on from CAZOKO010000132.1 coordinate 1,755, forward strand.
TCTTCAGGATAATAGTTTAATTCATAAAGGGCCTCTTTGCTGATTTCTTTGATGATGCTTAAAGGTTCTCTTTTACTGCCAGGTTTCATCCGGATTCGATGGGGCAGAGTTGCTAGTGATGCCTGAAAAAGGGCTGAGCGGTTTAAGCCATTTTCCAGATGGGCATAACCCTGAGCTACTTCCCGTAGTGCAAGGGAGCCTCTCACACTGGCTCCCCGCTCAATCTCAGGGTGATTACGGGTAATATCCAGAATGTGGGTGATAAATCGGTCGGCAGACGATGGGGTTAGAAGTTCTTGTGAAATCTTTGCTGCCCACTTCTTAAAGTTCCTTTGGAACAATTTCTGGCAAAGCGTGTTGGAAGGCCCTCTTGCCCTGGCATATTCCCACAGGTGGTCAATCTTTTCTTCGGAGGCCTGGTAGGGTGAATGTATCCCTATCTTTAAGGGAGGTTGGTAGAACTCCTCCCAAAAGTCGTTACTTTTGTTCAAGGGTTTAAGTAAAGGTTCAAGGTCGCTGAGGTGCTTTATGTCCAGGAAAATAAGGATGCAACTTCCCTTCTTCACCAGTTGGCAAAGTTCTGTTATCCTGCTGGCGAGATAACAGCACTCATCGATCAGATATTCTCTTTCTTCTTTTATTGAAGGAGAAGTATTCCAAATATGATTGATGAGCTTTAAGGCTTGTTCTTGAATATCCTGATCAGCATGTGGTTTGCTTAGAGCTTGATCAAACTCTTCATAGATATTTTCTAGAAATTGATTAAAAATCTGTTCTGTTCTTGATGGTGCCCTGCGGGCCGGTATACCAATGGGAACCAGAGGAATACGTTCCAGGTAGCATTTGATAATAGTGGTTTCAAGCAGACTTCCCGAGAAGAAAGTGCTCTTATTAAGAAGTGCTCCCTCAGATGAAAGAGTTTTTATTGGCAGGGGCAACCCTACCATGTTGTGGAAACTGAAGGCGTAGAAGTTACCGGCTCCAAGACCGGTTACGGGAGGGGTGTCAAGAGCAACCACATCAGGTTTGAGTTGGGTAATGGAGTTTTCTATGAACTTACTCACATTGCGTCCATAAGGGATAACAGGCCTTATGTGGATTTTAATTTTAGGTTTGCTTTTTTGGGATGGTGTTTTCCCGGCCATCCATCCCTCAACTGCGTCAGCCAGCTGGGGACTTAAGGGCTTAAGGAGTGCTGTAGGAGTAATATCGATCTCTGCAAGAGGCGGGTTTTTAAATGTTTTTTTCAGGATCTTGTGGAGGATAGAGACATCCCCCTGGCTCAGCAAAATCTGGCGAATATCATCAAGGGTTATGTTCATACCTATCCACCTTCCGATTCCTCAATGATTTTTTCAATCAGCTGCTCAGGTTCATCATAGTATTTGCTTTCTCCAGAAACAGAAATCCTTCCTTTAAGGATGACTCTCGTCACTTCCTCTACATCTTTAGGCTTAACACTTGATCTTCCCTTTATCTTGGCAAGGGCCTGAGCCTGTTCATAGATGGATAGAGAACTTCTAACACTGGGGGGACGGTCCAGCTCTTTAAGAGATCTGGAATGCTGAGAGATGTTGACGATCTTTTGAGTTATTTTATCCAGTATTTCAACCGGTTTGATCTTTTTGCCATAAAGTTTTAAAATCTCCATCTCCTGTTCAACAGTGGGATAATCAATGGTTAACCTCTCGAAGCGATCTCCCAAGTTCTCTGAAATCCTCTCCGCACCGGCATATTCTTCAGGATTTTCAGTGGCTACCACCAGGGTATCTACCTGTGCTTCAATGTCGAAACCGGAGATGGTGACCGTCCCTTCTTCCAAAACCTGTAAAAGGGTATTTTGTGTCCTCTGGGGGACACGATTCAGTTCATCGATGAACATGATTTTGCGATGTGCCTTCTGAATCTTACCGGGATTGAAAGCACGAGTATCCTGGATTCCTAGCCGCATTGCCAGCACTGGATCAAGGTCTCCTACCAGGTCTTCAGGCATCATCTCAGGTGAACCCTGGATGCGGATAAACCGCTCTTCACCGGGAATAGTCTTGGATTTGAGTCTGGATTTTCCCAGACAATCGGGGCAGGTGGGATTGTCAGGAGAGCACACATAACGACATCCCTTAACAACTTTTGTGGAGGGGAGCAGTTTAGCGATAATCTTGGCTACGGTGGTTTTACCTATACCGGGAGGACCTTCAAGCAGAAGGTGTCTTCCGGAAACCAGTACTGCCAGAATAGCACCCTGGGTCTCTTCTGTGGTAAAAAATCCCTCAAGAGGGTTCTCTTCTTTTTTTATCTTGCTTAATATTGCTTTCCTCAGTTCTTCTCGTAAACCCACTTTTTATTCTCCTTATGTGTGATTAGAAACATCCTAATTGACATTCTTTTAACTTGATGCCGCATGCATCCAGCAGCAGTTTCATCTTTTCAAGCTCGATAGATTGATCATTGGCAAAACGGTGTGCCTGGGCGCAGGTAATCTTTCCATCAGGAACTATCTGCCTTAATTTATCCTGCAGTTCTTCTGTCATCCATGGCTCTTTGGTTACCATTTCGGGTACAATATCTTTTGACATTTTACGCCTCCTTCTTTCTTATATAATGCCTGACTAAAAACATGCCTTTGTCTTTTAAAAGTTCGCAATCCGAAACACGTAAATGACAAAAAGATACTGGATACTAGATGTTATTTTACTTTTCTCTTTTACTTAGTATTTCTTCGCGTTCTTCGTGGCTTCATTTTTTCGAATTTCGAAATCCGGTTTTTACCTGAACGGCACTTTCCGCTCAGATACTATATAAGATAAATAATTTTAATCTATTTGTCAAGTTTGCTCTCCATTTTCTTTAAGTTCTGGCATAAGAATAGCCTCCGGTGCTATCCGAGCTGATCGGGGC
>CAZOKO010000133.1:0-4611 GCA_964580455.1 uncultured Thermodesulfobacteriota bacterium
TTTATCCCATAATATGTTTCTTCCTGTAAATTCTCCTCTTCCTTAATATCTTCAGTTAATCTGGTATTCAATTTTTTCAATTTCGACCCAGGTTCCCTTGACGTTGAGATCGCAGAGGACAAAAATACTTAACTATTATCATCTAATACATATCTTATTTAGCAATTTAAGTTCCATCTCTATCCATTAGCATATGCTATTTTCTTTTAATTTCACAACTACTTGTTATATAAGTATAATTAAAATATAAACCCAAAGGGATACAACGGATTGCAAGGCATAAAAAAGTCTCAATTGTTCCTATAGGATCAAAAGAAAATCGCAGAAATTTAAAAACAGATTAAATAATAATATGTTACATGTGTGCTAGAACGTACAAATCGCCCTGTTAGATGGCGATAGAAATAGTTTTATAACACACTGTTAAATAAGGCGTGATAAAGTTTTTGTCTTTTAACTATTTAACTCCCTGTCATTCCTGCCACGTATCAAGTGCGGGATAAACTTCAGCATGAATCTACACCAATTCAAGATAAAGACCTTTCCACTTTGTGTTATTTGTTGATTAGCTCTAATACCCAGTTTCTTTTCTATTGTAATAACTGCTTCTGGATTCCTGCTTCTGCAGGAATGACAATGGGGTGAATAGTTCTACAGCTTATTCTGAAAATAATTTTTATATCCTTCCCTTCATTATTAGTTTATAATTAGTAATTGACTGAAAAGTCTCGTTCCGGCAAAAAGCGAATATCGAAAAATTATAACTACGAAGTTTACCCCGTTAGAAATAAAAGCAATCTCGAATAGGATATGTAAAATACAAAGCAAGAAAAATTGAAATAGTATATCGATTCTACTATTGCTTCTAATGGGGTCCACGAAGATTCGCTACTTAAGAGTAATAAAGTTTTAAAATTCGCATTTGTAAAGGTGAAGCGTTGGGAAACACGATACAAATATCGAAGAGAGATTTTGCTGACACATTGTACTATTGGTTATCAGAACATTTAACCGAGCAGGAAGTAAAAGAGATGGCAAATCAGGTTGGTTTCAGGATGAAAGGTTTTTTCAGGATAAAGATCAGCAAAAAGTTATACGGGAAATTTTATTCTGAGCTGTTTGCCTTGAATATGTATTTAATAGTCTTTACTTGCGAAGGAGTGATTAAAGATGAAGACAAAAAAAGGGGTATTCTGGATATATTTCATAGTATTGTTTATGAGAGAAATGTTAAGGTAACGGGAATAGATTATAATGATTGGATGAAGTACATGAAGCTCATCTATAATGAATACAGCAAGGCAATGGATAAAGAAAGCCTGTTGACCCCTGTATTGCTGGTAGCAGACGAGTTTGAAAAGAATCTATTTGGAAAAATTACATTAGACCCTTATGTCAAATTTGAGTTTGGCATGAGAATAGGAGGAATAGTAAAACAGTTATCAAAAACATTACAGGAATATGATATAGAGTAGCTTAATATTTTTTCGCGGGGGGGGAGAACCATGTCTTTACTTACTGCTTTGCCTGCCTGGAAGGCGTTAAAAGAACATCATCATGAAGTAGCAAGCTTGCATATGCTGGATCTTTTTGCACGCGACCCAAAACGTTTCGAGAGATTCTCTTTACGTCTTGGGGACATACTTTTTGACTATTCAAAGAACCGCATCACGGAGAAGACAGTTTCCCTGCTCATGCAACTGGCGCGTGAGGCAAACCTTGGAGAAAAGATTGAGGCTATGTTCACAGGCGAGAAGATCAATGTCACTGAGGGACGTGCAGTGCTTCATATTGCCCTGCGCAACCGCTCGAACAGGCCAATCCCTGTTGATGGTAAAGACGTCATGCCTGAGGTCAACCGGGTTCTCGATAAGATGCGGGTCTTTAGCGAAAAAGTGCGTTCAGGTTCATGGAAAGGCTATACCGGCAAATCCATTACGGATGTAGTAAACATAGGTATAGGCGGTTCAGACCTGGGACCGAAAATGGTCACAATGGCGCTTGCACATTATGTAAAACCCGGCCTGCGTTCTCATTTTGTTTCCAATGTGGACGGTACGGATATTGCCGAAACATTGAAGGTTGTCAACCCTGAAACCACCCTCTTTCTAATTGCATCCAAAACTTTCACTACGCAGGAAACCATGACCAATGCTCATTCGGCAAGGGCATGGTTTCTCGACACAGCTAAGGATAAAGCTGCAGTGGCCAGGCACTTTGCAGCACTTTCTACCAATGAGACAGGTGTTGTAGAATTTGGTATTAATCCCGATAACATGTTCGAGTTCTGGGACTGGGTGGGAGGCCGCTATTCTCTGTGGTCGGCTATTGGGATTTCCATCGCTCTTTCCATTGGCATGGATCGCTTCGAAGAACTCTTAAGCGGGGCTTTCAAGGTGGATGAACATTTTAGAACAACACCTTTTGAGGAGAACCTCCCGGTCATCATGGGCCTGCTTGGCATCTGGTATAATAACTTCTTTGATGCTCATAGTCATGCTATCCTGCCTTACGACCAGTACATGTCACGATTCCCGGCCTATTTTCAGCAGGGGGACATGGAAAGTAACGGTAAGAGCGTAACCAAGAATGGCGAGTGGGTGGATTATACTACAGGACCAATCATCTGGGGAGAGCCCGGTACCAATGGGCAGCACGCCTTTTATCAACTGATCCACCAGGGCACCAAGATCATCCCCTGCGACTTTCTGGCTCCGGCCAGAACACTCAACCCCCTGGGTGAACACCACGTAATCCTCATCTCCAACTTTCTTGCCCAGACCGAAGCCCTCATGAAGGGAAAAACCGAAGAGGAGGTGCGAACCGAACTCGCAGCCTCAGGAGTTTTGGGTGAAGAGCTTGAAAAGCTTGTTCCTGCCAGAACTTTTAAGGGTAATAAACCTTCTAACTCTTTTATGTTCAGGGAGCTTAATCCTGAAACCCTGGGCGCGCTCATTGCCCTTTACGAACACAAAATATTTACCCAGGGCATCATCTGGAGTGTAAACAGCTTCGACCAGATGGGTGTGGAATTAGGCAAGCAACTGGCCAAAGTGGTTTTACCGGAACTTAAAGGCAAGGAACCGATTACTTCCCACGACTCCTCCACTAACGGTCTCATCAATTACTACAAGAGCATCCGGTAAACGTCTCAGAATTTCTACAAATTACTGAAAGATTAGCCTGTCTCCCATAGTCTATTATTGCTAATTCCCTGAAATAATGGAATAAATAAAACCAGTTGCGAGTATAGATTTTTCAACTTTAAAACGAAACCCGTAACACGCAACGTGTATCAAAACTATCATTCCAATTGCCTAAGTTCTATCTTTCAACAAAAATGCGAAGGGAAGACCGATGAATGAACAAAGGGCACACCATTTGAAGGTGGACTCAATTCCTATGAGATCAGATGACTTACCTGCCAGTAGAATCATGATTGAACTGAGCATGAAGTTTAATGTCATGTATAATCCATTTGCTATTGACGGGAAAGTAAATCCCCTTTTCTGGATTAAGGCCAGGATCACCGGTGTGCTGGAGAAAGCTGAAAGCCCCAATAGTAGTAAGGAAACAATGAAAAGCCACCCGCTTGAGTAGATAAAGAGCAGCATAAGAAAAGGAGTAGAGGCAGTTAATAGTATCAACATCTTCTTGCAGCCAATTTTATCTGAAAGCGTGCCGGAGATAAATACCCCGGCAATCGCTGCAGCTTGAAGTATAGAGAGTGAACCTCCTGAAAACCACAGGCTCTCACCCCTGGCTGTCAGATAAGTTGGTAAGAACGCAGTAAGTACTGATGCAGTAAGTGACTTGCATAAAAGTATGCCAGACATAGAAATGAACAGAACTCTCGCACTGCTAAAGGTATTTAGTATGGAGCCACTAACATTACGATGTTTTGGTATGTTTCTTTGAGGGATGTCTTTTAAAACCCAAAAAAGGAAGAAAGACGTTAACAAACCAAGTGGGATTAAACGGTAGATTCCATTGATAGTCCATAATGAAACAGCACCCAGTACAACAATAGGTCCAATTGTTCGTGATAATTCACCACCAATCTGAAATGAGCTCATAGCAGCTCCAATTCTTCTCCCCGCCAGTTCCTTTAATAATACCGGAGATGGGACATGAAAACAGGATGAACTTATTCCTGTAATAAGGGCGAGAATTGCAATGATCTGATAGGTTGGGGCAGAACCGATGAGGCACATGGCTATCGCAGTAACGGTCGGGCTTATAATGACAATAAATTTCAGGTTAAACCTGTCAACATAGGCACCTATAATGGGGTTGAAAAGAGATGGGAGTCTTAACAATACAGAGATAAATCCGGCTGAAGCATAGGATAGCTCAAGCTTGCTAATCAGTATTGGCAATAATGGTGACAGAAAACTTGTGTAGATGTCATGGCATAGATGTCCAATAGATATTACTAAGATCTTGAATTTATTGTTGTTACCTGGTCTGTTATTTCTTTTAGTTTTCATAAACCAACTATTCAGCCTCATTAATTATTTATTTACCGCAGAAAACGCTAAGATCGCAGAGGCAATAAATTTATCTTGCTGGGTTGGAGTTACCAATCTCAATAACGAAAAAGAACTTATA
>CAZOKO010000134.1:0-4596 GCA_964580455.1 uncultured Thermodesulfobacteriota bacterium
AATTATAGCATACACACCCTGTATTGTCGATATTTTATTGAAACGTTATACTAGGCCAATATGTTCAGTGAAAGAGAGTATTACCCTACTATAATAGTATAGTAAAATATATAATACAATAATGATATAATCAAGTATTATTTATATTAAATACGTTTTGATTTTCCCAGGATTAGAATAGTGATCTGGTTTAGGATGGATTTTTTGTATGATTGTAAGATCAAATATGTCTTCTTCAGCAATTTCCTTTTTTATGTAGCCCAGTTTATTAAGAACGGCTACAAATGCCATGGTGGAATCAATATATGTTTTAGGTAGAGAAGCACAATACTTTGGAGAGATTTGGAAAACTTTTATAACAAAGCTACTGTCTACCACCTTTACCGCATCTGAAATGATGGAAGCAGCCTCTAGAGGATTTTCTCTTATGAGGTTGCATGCATTTTCATGGAGTTTTAAAAATTCATCCAGTAAAGGTTTTTCAGTGTATAATTCTTTTCTTACCACGATACCATAACTGGGATTATAAGGCCAGAGTTTATGTGGGGGGATAACAATCTTGGCAGCACATTCCTGAGCGCTGATAACTGCAAGGGGAGGGGTTCCTACTGCGCCTGCAACCTCTTCATTGTCGATGGCTTCCGGAATGAGATCAGCCCAGCTGAAGTTTTTTACCTCTATGTTTTCTCCTCGCTCATCTATCAAGTTTCGAATGATTACATCATGTATTGATCCTCTGGTAGGAGTGCCAAGACTCTTACCTTCAAATTGTTTGAGTACCTGATCTATATTTTGCAAATCATCAAACGATTGAAATTTATCAGATGCTATCATCACCGTTCCTTCAACATGCCCCCCTGCGACGCACTTAATTGCTATACCTTTCTCAATACCGATCATGGCAGGTGGAAGCCCAATATATCCTATGTCAATACTGCCGGATGCAAAAGATTCAACCATGGCAGGCCCTGTAGGGAATAGCTTCCATTCAGGTGTGATATTCAAAAATATTTCAACCCACCCCTCTTTCTTAATAATGTGAGAGGTGTGATACATGGTAGAGAGATAGCCTATTCTCAGTTGGTTCATGTTTATTGCTCTCTGGTTGTAATAAGTCTCATGCCATAGAGGATTACTAAGAGAGAGGTTCCCATATCAGCGGTAACTGCCATCCATAAATTTGCCATTCCTAGAAAGACAAGAGTTATGAAAACTGCTTTCACTATGAGGGAGAAAACGATGTTTGCTTTAATGGTTGAAAGGGTTTTTCTTGAGAGATGAATGAAGAAGGGAAGTTTAAGCAAATCATCAGACATGAGTGCTACATCTGCTGTTTCAAGAGCGGTGTCGCTACCAGCTGCTCCCATAGCTATACCAACAGAAGAGACTGCAAGGGCAGGAGCATCGTTCACACCATCGCCTACCATAGCAACTTTTTCATATTGTGATGAAAGTTCCTTTATAGCATTAACCTTCTCTTCAGGAAGCATAGCGGCCTTAAAACTATCAACTTTAAGGTCTTTGGAGATTGCAGATGCTACTCTTTTATTGTCTCCGGTAAGCATGACAATGTGTTTGATACCCTTTTTCTTAAGTCCTTCAATACACCCTTTTGCCTCTTTTCTTGGTGTATCTGCCAGGGCCATTATGCCTTTTACATTGTTGGAGATAATTAATATTGTAGTTTTCCCATCGTTTTCTAATTTTTGAATCTCGTTTTCATAGATAGTAGTAGAAATTCTCTGCTCTCGAAAAAATGTTAAGTTTCCAATATAAGAAGATTGACCATTGAGTGTACATTTTAGTCCTTTGCCTGGATGGATTGAAACATTCACAGGTTCTCTTAAAGCAATGTTTTCTTGGTCTGCTTTTTTTAAAATGGCTTTTGCCAGTGGGTGTTCTGATTTCATTTCTAATGATGCAGCAGTGGCTAAGACACCACTTTTGGTGCATCCGTTTATTGGAACTATATCGGTAACTTCAAACCGGCTTTGAGTTAAAGTGCCTGTCTTGTCAAAGGCAATAGCATTGATGGAACCCATTTCTTCAAGGTAAGCACCACCTTTAATAAGTATGCCTCTCCTGGAAGCACAGGCTATAGCAGAGACAATGGAAACGGGGGTTGAAATAACCAGTGCGCAGGGGCAAGAGATGACAAGTAGCATGAGCCCCCGATAAAACCAATCTGTAAAAGGTAAAGATAGAAAAAGTGGTGGTATGATAGAGATTAATAAGGCACCAATAATTACTGATGGTGTGTATATTTTCGAGAATGCATCAACGAAGTTTTGAGATGGTGCTTTCTGTGCTTGTGCTTCTTCTACCAGGTGAATAATACGGGAGAGTGTTGAATTTTTAGACAACTTTTCTACTTTGACCTCAAAAGACCCAAGACCGTTTATAGAACCGGCGAAAACTCTATCTCCTGGCATTTTGTCTACTGGTTGTGATTCTCCAGTAATAGGAGATTCATCAACGGGGGATGAGCCGCTGTTAATCGTTCCATCCACAGAAACCTTTTCTCCAGGCTTGACTATAATAATGTCATCTATCTTGAGTTCAGCAACAGGAACTTTGATTAAACGTCCGCCCCTTTTTAAATGTGCCTCTTTAGGAGTGAAGTCCACAAGTGACTTTATAGCGTTTCTAGCTTTATCCATAGTATAAGACTGCAGGGTGTTTCCTAAAGAAAAAAGAAAGACTACAAATGCACCTTCTTCAAATTCGCCTATGCTAAGGGCACCAATTACCGCAAGACTCATAAGGAAATTCATGTCGAATGTTTTTGCCAGGAGAGAGTAGTAACCACTTTTAGCAACATAGTATCCGCCAGAGAGAATGGCAAAAAGATAAAAGAGATGAGTTAAAGTTAGATGATGTTCTCCAATTGTAAGAGAATGGAAAGGTATTATATTGTTAAGCAGGTAAGTTGTTAAGGCAAGGATGATAAAACATCCTGAGAGAGTAGTAGAAAGCACATTTCTGTTTTTTAATGAAAAGTAACGGGCTGATTCTCCTTTTGCTTTCTCTTCAGATAAGATGGCTTTATATCCACTTTCTTCCACTGCAGCTATTATCTCAGTTTGGTTAAAGGTATTTGCTGCGTGTTTAACTATCATTGATGAAGTGGAAAAATTGACCAGAACTTCATATACCCCGTCACATTTGGAAATCTTTTTTTGTAACTTCAAAGCGCAGTCAAGACAATCAAGTCCTTCCAGTATAAAGGAAGAGGTGGTTATATCAGTAGATACAGAGGTTACTTCAGGCTCGCTGCATTGATAGCCTGCTTTCTTTATAGTTGAAAGGATATGTTCATGGCTTACTTCTTCAGATTCATATTCGAACCAAATTTTAGAAGTGGCATAATTTAATGAGACCCAGGTTACTCCTGTGATTTTGGAGATAGATTGCTCCAGCTTGAGCGCACAGTCAGGACAGTCGAGATCTTCAATAGTGTAGTGTTCATGAGCATAGTGGGTTTTTAGCTTCAGTCCCTGGCGGGTTGTATAACTTTCAATGACTTCCAGGGAAGTTAGATTGGGGTCATATTCAATGAACATTTTTGATGGATCGTCTGTCCCTTCAACCCTTTTTATACCCTTGAGTCTGCGAATATCGTCTTTCAAACGGGCAATGCAGTTAAAACAATCTCCCGTTTCTTTAAGCGAAAGGGGAATTCTAATATAGTTGACCTCTGTCATTGGTAAATTTTTCCACGTTTTTAATGATGTGTGCCTTCAACCACCTTGATTCCTTTCTTTTGAATCATCTTAATGATTGAATCTTTGTGGGGGCAGGGGGGTTGATATTCTTCTCTCACCATGCAGGATCCCAGATGAACCACATCTACTTTGACAGTTTTCATGAGGTTGTTTAAAAGCCTTGATATCCTGCGACCGGGACAGCTCCCACAGGTAAATAGTGCTACAAGTTTGGCATCTTCTCCATAGTCCTTAAATTTTACTTTTCTCCCCTGAAAAGAGAGGAGGCAGGCAGTTGCAGGGCAGGTTTCTGAGATACGCTCACATCGGACTATGGCAATATGAGTAGATCGTTTTGAATTCTTGTTGGTTTCCATAAAGCTCATATACTCTTCAAAAACTTCCTGGACGTCTTTAAGAGATACACCTTCTTCTCCCTTTTCTTTTACCACATTCTCCACTTTATTTTTAGCCATGTCTCGAACGAACTCTGGTGCTTTTTCAAGTTCTTTCAGGGCTTCTTTGTCCCATTCCATTGTTTATCCTCTTCTTATGGAGCGTTTCCTAATTGTATGAAATTAAGTGAGATTGCTTCGATTGCCTTCGGCAACCTCTCAATGACAGAATAGCATTTGAATTAAAAAGGGTAGTCAGACGAAAAAGATCTAATAATCTAACTACCCTAAATTAAGTATTATTAAAAATATTCCCAGTTAGCAAGCACTTATCAAATTATAGTAAAAAGCAACTATTACTAATTAGTGCCTGAATAAAAAGTCATGTTCAAGCTAAATCCGAATATCGAAAAATTATCACCATGATGATTGACTAAATAAAAAAATAAGCCTATTGACTTTACTCAACAAGAAATTAGTAACTATATGATTTTAAT
>CAZOKO010000135.1:0-4202 GCA_964580455.1 uncultured Thermodesulfobacteriota bacterium
CGTGGTTATATTTCTTTTGGTTGCGGCTTTGCTGCGCTGTGTACTCTGTGGTTAACTTTTCCTAAAATTCTAATTGAAAACGGGTAACCCAAACATTTTCAGTATCCTCATAATAAGAATATCCTTCAGGACTGGTTCCCAAAAACAGTGATTGAGCAAAGCTCGTACGGCTGTAATTGAGAGTAAATCTTACCATGCTGTTCAGGTACCAGTTAAGCGCTACAGTAAAACAATTTGCTCTTCTTACACTGTTTCCTTCCTGGACTAAAAGCTTATAGACATTCCTTCCTGCTTCAAACTGCTGATAACGCAGACCTATCCCCCATGCACCCCACCCCCTTTCATCTAAGTTAAAAGAATTTCTTGGCCTGATTTTCTTTAAAATACCTCCTTTTACTATAGGTTCTTCTCCTGTAAGCATAAAAAGCAGACTTACATACCACCCCCTGAGATCAAAGTCAAAACGCTCTTCACTGGCAAGCAGTATGTCACTGTAGTCATTTCTGATGTATTCTCCCATTATGACGAGAGGGCCATAGGTATATGCCAGTTCAAGTCCAAAACGTTGGATGTCATCTACATCTTGAATGATGTGGAACTTAGCCCTTGATTTAACAGTGAAAAAATCTGTTCTAGCTGGTGTTCTAATAGCCACATTGAGATCTGAGGTGTCAAGTCTTGCATAAGAAAACGATCCGCCAATCTGAAGACCTTTTAAGAAAGAAGGGCCAAAAAGATTAAAAGGTTTAGCTACCAGGCGACCTGTTACCTCTTTATCATCCTTTTGATCTCTTCTATTGGCATCGCGCCCATCACCATTGAACATCCCTATACCGTAATTGATGGAATCCTTAAAAAGGCTTCCGTGAAACATAAAGCCTACATCTCTTGCAGGCGTGAGATAATAAGCCATAGATCGTTCATTGAATGGCAGGTATTTATCAGAAATAAGATGTTCCAGGCTGAACGGTTCTTTGAATTGACCTGCCTGAAACTGCAGATAGGGAAAATAATCAAAATTAATGTAGGCATCAACCAGCCTGTTGCTGTTTGAACCTTCAAGTTCAGCTTCAAATTTATAGTTAAAATACTTAAACAACCTCCCTGTCAGGAACAAGCGTGCTCTGCGAATATCAAAATCATTATTTACAGGATAATGGGAATCAAACATTATGAGGTCAGACTGAATGACTCCCCCAATCCTCGTATCAAAACTTTTATCTTTTGTGCGCACATGCAGACCTTCTTTATAAACAACTTCAACATCTTTTGCCTCATCCTTTACAAGTATCTCTTTAACACTTTTTACTTCCTCCTCCGTTAAGAAACCTTTCTGTTGTAATAAATTTAATAGCCTGTCATTGGCGAGGTTCTCAGCATAAACCAAACTGCTCAATGATAAATAGAGTATTACGATAAGAGAAAATAAAACCCTTTTCATACTTTCTTCTCCAATTTTCGATATAAAAAAAGCCAGTCCCATGTTTGTTTGGAACTGGCTTATGTCCATTCTCCTTTCCAAACATGGGAGGCATATCCCTTTCGGGGTACACCCTTTCGACCATTCTTCATAAACAATTGTTTTTAGAAGAAATGGCTCGGAGATAATATTACTGTTATTTTCAGCTGTTTTTTAAATTTTTATTTTATTTTAATTGCATCTGGATAAAAAAGTAATTCTCCATCTTTTTTAAAATCAGCTATCATTCGTTGACATTCTGGTGAGGTTAGCCAGCCAATAAAGGCCATTGTCTTAATATAGTTTGCGTTTGTATGTTTTTCCGGGTTAACCGCAATGACTCCATAAGGATTATAGAGAATAGGATCTCCCTCCGAAAGAATAACAGAATCAATTTTTGATCTATATGCAAGGTAGGTTCCTCTATCAGACAGCGTATATGCCATCTTCTCATGTGCCATCTGTAACACTGTACCCATACCCTGGCCAGCTTCCAGATACCAATCACCCTGTGGTTTCATACCTGTTTCTTTCCAAATTCCTTTTTCCTTCTTATCTGTTCCAGAATCATCTCCCCGGGAGATGAATGTTGATTTCGTTTCAGCAATTCTTTTAAAGGCCAGTTGAGCACTTTTGATGCCTTTAACTTTTGCGGGATCATTGGTGGGCCCTAATATAACGAAATCGTTATGCATAACCTTTCTTCTATTTACTCCATAACCTTCTGCTACGAATCGTTCTTCAGCCTGGGGGGCATGCACCAAAATTACGTCAACATCCCCACTTTCGCCCAGTTTAATAGCCTTCCCAGTACCTACAGCGATGACATCAACTTTGGCACTGAACATTTTTTCAAATGGTGGTATTATAACACCAAGCAAACCAGAATTATCTGTACTGGTTGTTGTTGCCAGTCTTATCCTTTCAGATGCCAAACAGGGATTTTCTAAGATAATAAATAAGAACAAACCTGTTAAAAGAACTCTTTTTAACCCTGATACCATAACTAGTACCTTCCTTATTTATTTTTATATATTAATATGATACATAATAATACTAATGTAATACTTCAAATAGCAATATTCTGCTGACAGAATATTATGTAACTATTTATATTATATTCTGACATATACTTCTCTGCGCACTCAGCGATCTATGTGGTAAGTAAGCTTGAAAAAATAAAAACCAGCACGATCGTTTGGAAAGTGCTGGTTTGATTGCCTACCATTCTCCCCTTTCCAAACGGGAGGTAGTATCCTTTCGAACACTGCCTTTTCGACCATCCTTCATAACCATTAAAGTCTTAGAAGGAATGGTTCGGAGAGTAAGTATCATATAAGATATTATTTCGAATATGTCAAGAAAAAAATCTATTATTTTGTAATTATTTTTTAAGTATGTTAGTAATAAGAAATCTTGGGTGGACAGTACTAAAAATAATAGATATTGAATTAAACAAATGCGGATTTCGGATTTTAGAACTGAAATCAAAATATTATAACCTAATAAGGACAAAAAAAAATGGCTCAAAAAAAATCTAAAAGCATAACTGTAGCAAATGTAAATGATAAGCAGCTCTTCGGAACACAGTTGGATATTGCTGTTAAAGATTATAATGAATTGCTAAAAGAGCAGGGAATCAATGTAAGATCTCTCGGGCAGGATCAATTGCATAAAGTACGAAAATTTATACTGCAAAAGATGGTTGAACGGGAGTTGCTTCATCAGGAAGCTAAAAAACAAAAAATTAAAGTTACTTCATCAGAGATTGATGAACTAATACAGGGAATTGAAAAACATTATCCTTCTCACCAGGCATTTCTTGATGACATCTCAAAAGATGGTCAAACTATAGATACCTATAAAGAGAGGCTTGCGTATGATATGCTGGTCAACAAGGTAGCTGCTAAAAGGTATGAAAATAGAAAAAAACAGCCTTCAAACGATGAAATTCACAGTTTCTATCTGGAAAATCGTCAGTTATTTGCACAACCAGAGTCAGTTAAAATTGGACATATCTTATTAAAAGTCCCGGAAGATGCTGATGGTAAAGAATGGGAAAATGCAAGAAATAAGTTGTGCAACTTGCGTAAAAGCAAGGAAGACTTCCGCGAGCTTGCTAAAATACACTCACAATGTGATTCTGCCAGGGACGGGGGTGATCTTGGATTTTATATGAAGGGGAATCTTATCCCTCCGCTTGAGATTGCTGCTTTAAAACTTAAAGAGAATGAAATAAGCCAGCCTGTTGAAAGCCCCCAGGGTCTTCATCTTATTAAACTTTATGAACGGAAACAGGAAGGTTTTATACCTCCTTTTGATGAAATAAAAGAACAAGTAGAACAAGCTGCAAAGACTGATCATGCTCAAAACATTTATAATGAATATGTCGAGGAACTAAGGGAAAGAGCCAAAATTGAAATATTTGAGAACTGATTAGTGCCTGAACGAAAAGTCATGTTCTAGGCAAAATCCAAATATCGATAAATTATAACCACGTTATTCGTCTATCGTTATTCGGTTGCGCTGCTAGTTTCGTCTTTCGTCATACGGTTGCGTTACTCCTAAAACTCAAATAGTAAAAAGACTTAAACAATTTCTTGGCTTTATCCACAACCGCTTTACTAATAACGATTCGAGTTGCGCAACCGCAACCATTTTACCCAACCTAAATCTTAGACATATTAATGGTTCTTTAAAGTATTGAGTGGGTAACATAGAAAATGGTATAATCCTGGGAAAA
>CAZOKO010000136.1:0-3897 GCA_964580455.1 uncultured Thermodesulfobacteriota bacterium
CAGGTTTATAACCCTAACCTTTCGATGTGTCCACTAATTTAGGGGAACCTCAGTCAAACAAACAGTTGGGTTTATTTAAAGTTGATATGGCAGGAACTAAAATATATATGAATAATTCTCGTTTTTTGCTGAGACTAAGTCTCATTTCTTTATGCATCACTTCTCTTATCGGCTGTGGATATAAGTATATTCATATCGAGCAGGCTGACAATATTGATGAGTTATCAATCAACAGGATTACAATAATTCCCTTTGCTGCCGATCGTATGCCTTCAGAGGAAGAGAGTAAAACAGCAACAGAAGGTGCAGCAACGCTAACCCGGTTAGTTGAGAAAGAATTAGATCGTTTTTATTATCTCATTGACAGGGAGAAGATAGAAGAGTTTCTTTCTGAAATACAACCTCTAGAAGCCCAGCAGATAGCTAAAATGCTGGGAAGAAAAATGGGGATTGACGCAATCCTGATGGGACTGGTTAACCACTATCAACCAAGGAAGGGGAATAGTTATTCTGTATCACAACCAGCCTCGGTTGCATTCGAACTTTATCTTTTCGATGGGGAAAAGGGGGAGGTAATATGGTCAGCCAGTTTTGATAAAACCCAAAAATCCTTATCAGAAGATTTAAGTAACTTTTCTTCTTTTCTTAAAGGAGAATGGAAATGGCTGACTGCTGAGGAGTTGATGGAAATGGGGGTAAATCAGATATTAGATAAATTCCCCGGCATGCAGGATAGGAAAGAACAGAAAAAATTGAAGCCCATGAGTTCAACCTTGTCTTTAGATCTAGGTTGAACTTCACCGTTTCAAATTAGAGAGAAGCACTAAGATGGAAACAAAGAGAAATATACATGGCATATTAGGACTGGTTATCCTGATCATTTCTGAAATCCTTATGTTGAAGGAAATTGAGCCTTTTGTTTCATGGTTCTACTATTTTGCCTGGTGGCCATATATTCTCATAGTGGACAGTCTTATCTATAAGATAAAGGGGAATTCCCTGATTATGAACAGAAGAGGAGAGTTTCTTCTGATGCTTTTCTGGTCAGCTTTCATCTGGACTTTTTTTGAAGCAATAAATCTAATCATGAAAAACTGGTATTATGTTAATGTAGTGCCCATCTGCTTCGTTCGATGGCTGGGCTACGGCGTTGCCTATGCTACAGTGCTGCCAGGTCTCTTTGAGACTACAGAACTATTAGAATCCGTGGGGTTATTTAAAAATAGCAGAGTCCGATCCATTTCAGTGAATCGGCTCTGGATCACAAGTCTTTTAGTACTGGGTATATTGTGTTTCTTAGGCGTTTATTTCTACTCTAAATACTGTTTCCCTCTAATTTGGGGAAGCCTTATATTTTTGCTTGAGCCTGTCAATTACCATTG
This sequence comes from uncultured Thermodesulfobacteriota bacterium, assembly GCA_964580455.1. GTDB lineage: Bacteria > Desulfobacterota > WTBG01 > WTBG01 > WTBG01 > CAZOKO01. The sequence continues at coordinate 1,383 of CAZOKO010000136.1, forward strand.
TGGAGGGAAATCAATCCTAAGAGATTGGGAAAAAGGGAGTTTGAGAAAATTTTACCTGCTCTTAATAGCAGGGGGTATTTGTGGGATTCTATGGGAATTCTGGAATTTCTGGGCAACTACCAAATGGATTTACACTGTTCCTTTCCTTGAGGAACTCAAATTGTTTGAGATGCCTTTATTAGGATTTTTAGGTTTTCCACCTTTTACGGTAGAATGTTATGTAATGTATAATTTCATAAGCCTGTTCCGTCATCAAAGGGGATGGGAAGAAGATAACTATAAACTAAACCCAGAAAAAAGAGTAAAGCCTTTTTTGCTGTTAGGAGGAGCTCTGTTTGGGATAGTTTTTTGTCTGTGCACCTTTAAGGCTATGGATGAAAAGACTGTTAATTCATACTGGCCTGATTTAAAAGAGCTGCAAACAATAAGTCCTGAAACTGCTCTGAGCCTTACATCCCTGGGAATAAGAACCCCCAAAGCATTACTTGCAAAGACAAAAAGTGAACAAGGAAGAAAATATCTGACTTTAAAGCTTAATGTTACAGAAAATGAGATTGCTAAATGGATCAGTCTGGCAAAACTCACTGAACTGAAGGGTATGGGAACATTAAATGCAAACCTGCTCAATAAGGCAGGCATAGGGAACATACCAGACCTTGCAAAACAGAATCCAGCAATGCTATATGAAAAACTGCTAGCCTTGGAAAAGAATGACTTTCAAAAGGAAACACCCATACCCCGACAAGCAATCATCAGAGTTTGGGTGAGAGAAGCAAGGAGGAGCTTATGACACCTATCCTACTAATGTAGAACTATCTGCAAAAAAGGAAATTTATAAGCAATCATTTCCCATGAAAATAACAAACAGACATTTCACAATGCTTTTTTCTGCTTTTCCCTTTAACACCATCCAATGGATATCTCTATCAATAAAAGATTTCTACAGGAACAGGTGTGTCCTCTGGGCAGCAGCCCTGACTTATACCACCGTTTTCGCTTTAATACCATTGTTAGCTGTAACTTTCTCTCTCTTTCACGCCTTTGGTGGACTTAAAGGGCTGGAAGAAAAGATACGGCCATTAATCTTAAAGGTTCTGGTACCCGGTGCTCAAGAAAAGCTTATTGCCATTATAGATACTTTGATTGAACGTTTAAACGCAGGAGCAATCGGAGCAGTAGGTACAGTTTTAGTTTTTCTTGCTGCAATCTTCCTGCTTGGCCAACTGGAGATGATCTTAAATGAAATCTGGGGACTCAAAAAGCACAGACCCTTCTTTTACCGATTGGCTCTCTATTGGACAGCTATAACTGTTGGCCCTCCCATCCTGGCTCTCTCTATAGGAATTCCTGCAACACTGAGCAGCTACCGTGCCGTTTCCTGGTTAGAAAACTATATCAACCTGGATTTCTTTACCTTTCTACCCTATATATTCATATGGTGTGCCTTCACCGGACTTTATGCATTCATGCCCAATACAAAAGTCAGGTTTTTCTCTGCTGCAATCGGTGGAATTGTGGGAGGCACCATATGGCAAATTGCCGGCGTTGGGTTTACACTTTACACTTCCAAAGTACTTGTTTACTCAACAATCTATGGATCCCTTGGTGTTATCCCACTTTTTTTTCTATGGCTTTTTATAAGTTGGTCTATTTTCCTTCTGGGAGCAGAGCTCTCATTTACCTTTCAAAATTTCGTGCTCTTACGAAATGGATTGAAAATCCATTCACCCAGTTACAGGGAGAGGGAATACCTGTCCCTTCGGATCCTGCTTGCAATAGGAAAGAACTTCCTTACCGAAAAAAACCCGCTTACACTTAATGAAATTACCAGACAACTAAATCTGCCTCTTAACCTTACTAAAGAGCTTATCTCCTCACTTTTAGACGGTAATCTTTTGATTGAGTTGGACGGTCATAAGCAACAGACATATCTTCCGGCAAGGAATTTAGATACTATAAGGATGAGTGACATCACCCATGAAGTAAAAGGAGATCAAAGCCTTTCATCTGAAAGCGGAGAAGATAAGGCTATTCTGAAACTATTAACCTCTGGCGAGAAAAAATTAGAAGCATTATCTGACAATAAAAATCTACGAGAGATCCTGGACGAACTAAATCGGCTGGAAGAAAATAAATCTAATTAACAACCATCCATTCCCCAAAGGGGTGGTTATTGATTATTTATGACCGAAAAACGGAGTCTTAGGTCTAGCGGTAATTATGCCTACTCTTTCCTAATTTGCAAACAGGTAAGGTGGGTATTAATTATTGGGGAAAAGCTATCAAAAAAAACCAAATAATACCCACCTATGGCATAGATAAACCTTACTTATCAGTTTCTGTCTACACATTTTTTATCTTTTAACTCCAGCACTAAGTATTATTATTGCTGGTTGTTTCACGCTTATCAAAAATGATATTTTTGCTATTTCCAAAGTGAAAATCAGGAAACTCAAATGTCTGAGGTTCCCCTAAATTAGTGGACACATCGAAAGGTTAGGGTTATAAACCTGTA
>CAZOKO010000137.1:0-3560 GCA_964580455.1 uncultured Thermodesulfobacteriota bacterium
TCCTTACGATGTTTTACAAACCGTCTTTGTTGCACTTCATGGTTGAATGTGGGAAGCTTTAAATAAAACAGGAATAAAAAATGCACGATGGTTTTATCCAACGTGCATCTTAAACATGTACAAACAATGCTTAATAAAAATTTAGTAAGATAAAGCAGTAGAAGTAACTTAAGAAAATTGAAGATGAAAAGCATGTTTGCATTATTAATTTACTACAGGTTATATTTTTCTGCTTCTACTGTTTCATCTTCAATCAAGAGCTCATCAAGTTTCCATCCTTCTTCAGTTTTGACCAGACAGTAAATCTCTCTCTGTAAGGTTTTGCCAGCCAGTGTTTCAATATTACTGGATGTTATAATAATGGCTGTACGGCTTGTTATCTTTTCCTTTAAAATCTTACCCGAGAGGTGCCGATATCCCAATTCACTTAAAACTTCCCACGTTTCAATGACCCAAAGTTCTTTGGGTTTATAATTTCTGAAATAGGGAGTAGTGTAATGAGCAAGCTGGCTGACCCTAGGTGTTCCATATGTGGACATGAAGATCATAACTATTTCACGTGGTGTTTTCTGATTGCTGGGCCGCAGGTATGAAAAGCAGGAAGGAAGCAGAAAAATAGATAGTAAAAGAATTATAAACTTTTTTACAAATGACATGGCAAATATCTCACTCTTGTCTGGCCTCATTAAAAAACCGAAAGCTAACCTTATTAATAGCGTTCAAATTCCATATCACTTATCGGAAAATATTTAAGAAAGTTTAGAAGGAAAGAATAAACAGAAAAAGAGGCTAATTTAAGGAACCAGTACGGAAGGATAATAACACTTAAATATAAGGCATGGCCATTCGTAAGTATCCTGGTATAATCTGCGAGAAATCTTCCTGAATTCCTCCTTGTTTGGATTTTTCTCTGAAAGAAAATTTATCAGAGTTCTAATGAATATAACGTCTTTTATTTTTTTGCTTTTTGCATTTTGCCTTCCCACAATCTTAACCCCATGAAGTCCTATCTTGCTGAATTCATAGAGGGCACAGGCACCGCAGGGTCGGTCGTCAATGTGGAGTGCAGACCAGATAGACTGGCGTTCCCAGGAAATCTTTTCTTTAGTAGCAGGATCAATTTTCTCCAAACCATCTGCATAAACAGAAAGGTTGTAAGGTAACATACAGGCATTGAAATACTGTTGTTTAACGTTTTCATCGGGGGAAAGATCTGCTAAACCATGTTGGAAAGTACAAAAGCCATCAATGTTGGCACAACGTGAGTTGAGAATAAAGGTTTCAAGTTTCATGTCGGGAACTTCGCTGGCAATAGACCCAATCTCTTCAATGGTCAAATGTCTTGGCAATATAACGCGAGAAGCTCCAAGTTCCTGATAAAATCTAACTGTTTCCGAATTAAAGGCTGTGCCGGCTGTGCTGATATGGACTTTTACAGGTATGCCTCTCTCTCGCAAACTTAAAATAAAAGCAACATCTCCAATAATGAAAGCATCTACTCCTGCTTCGAGTACCTTATCCACATATGACATCAGATAAGGGTATTGATCCTGTGAGTAGTAATGCTCATTTAAGGTCAGGATGACAGGCACATCGCGGGAGTGTGCTATTTCAACACTTTCTTTGAGCTCTTCAAAACTTCTAAAGTGCGGGCTGGTTCCAAGGACGGGATTATCTTCCTGTCTCCTGTTTAAAGAAGCAGATACAGTATATTGCTTCCTCCATTCGTCAAGAAGGATACCACAATATAATTCATCTGCCCCTGCTGCAATTAAATCCTCAACTTCGTCACAGCGGCTTATGGGAGAGAGTATTTTAATCATAGCGCTAATGGTAAAAGACTGATTTTAGTAAAGATAGAAAGAGCTCAGGTATTCTATCATACCCGAGCTCTTAAAATACAATTGGAAAAGTTTTTAATCCTGGCTAAAGGCCTATTCCATGGACTGTTTAACCAGCTCAATGAAACTGTAGACCTTCATTGATTCTTCCATAGAATCAATAGAATCTTTTAAATGGGTTTCACACCATGGGCAGGCACTCACAATGGCACTCGCTCCAGTAGTTTTAGCTTCCTCAATTCTCTCCTGGCCTGTTGCAATAGCAAAATCAGGAAAAGCAGACTTGGCTCCTCCCCCTGAACCACAACACCACGAGTATTCCTTGATACGTTCCATCTCGGCAAGTTTCAACCCTGGGATTGCTTTTAGAATTTCCCTTGGTGGTTCATAGCCACCGTCAACTCCTCGATTAAGTTCCCTCGGTGGATCAGTCAAACCAAATTCAACCCTCTTCCCTTCCCAGTGTTTGTAAGGCTCGTTTCTCCGCCCGAGATGGCAGGGGTCATGATAGGTTACTTTCATATCCACATTCTTTGTTAGTTTGATTTTTCCTTCTTTGATCAGATTATTAATATACTCCGTTGCATGCACTACCTGATAATCTAAGTCAGAGGTGTTAATCCCTAAGTGACGGGCATATTTTTCGCTGAAGGTCATAGAACAGCCAGGGCAGTTGGTAATGATGGTTTTAGCACCGGTTTCTTTGAACATCTTTAGATTTTTCTCTGCAATCTCTGTAAAACTCTTTTTATCTCCTACATTGTCACAAATACCTCCGCAACAAAGCTCTTTAGCCCCCAGAATACCAAAATCGACCCCAGCCTTTTTTAATGCTTCAGCAGTCCCCTTGGGGACAACATCGACTCCTGGTTTATAAGCATAGGTACAACCGACGAAATAAAGTACCTCTGCCTTCTCTTTTGGTTTGCTCAAATCTTTTATGTCCATTTTTCTGGCCCAGTTCGCTCTTCGGGTACGAGGTTGTTTCCAGACATTATCATACTGCTGAATACTGGTAATAAACTCCTTATGTGCAGGAAGAGGGCCGTATCCTCTTTCACAAGCCTCTTCCCTCAATGCCTCAAGAACACCAATAATGTCCAAATCCATTACCCTTTTGCAATTGATATCACAGGCTGCACACATAGGGCAGCGATAAATGATTTCAAGAAGTTTATCTGTCGATTGCTCCCAGGTTAACTCACCTTTTAAAAGACCAGTGGCAATATCATTTTTACCCTGTGCTGCATAACTATCAAACTTCCCATACACCAGAGAGGGACAACTTTTAGAAAAGCGATGACTTTTTACTTCCCAGAGGTGTATCCATTTGCAGGTTGAACATCTTTGACAGTGACTAGCATCATATTCTATTTTCTCTAAAGCCATATTTCATCCTCCATTGACATTTATGTAGCCATCCAGTTAGTTTTATTGAAATACCGTAACCATTATTAAGCTATACATATAACACATAGCTACTCATTTCTGATTAATGAATATTCAATCGGGAATTGATAGCATTTATACTTTTATTTGTCAAGTTCATTTAAGTTTATTTTAAAAAAAGGAAGATAATCAAGATATGCAAAAGGATAGGGGTAATGTTATTAAATAACAGCAGGTTAAGATTTATTGCTATAAATCCTGAAGTGAAATAATTATAAATAATGCCTATTGACATAACTCAACATGGCTCACGTTGGACAAACCCAAGAG
>CAZOKO010000138.1:0-3436 GCA_964580455.1 uncultured Thermodesulfobacteriota bacterium
ACACAAAGGATACCCTATTCTCCTCTGTGTTGCACTTCGTTATTGAACTAGGGATGTTTTTAATTATCAAGGTCGATAGTAATCTTATTTCATTCCTCAATTAAAATTTCATACATAGATAAAAAAATCAACCTTAATTAGTGCCTGAACATGACTTTTCGTCAGGCACTAAATAGGGTATTTATTTCTCATAAATACAGGATTCACCTTATTTACTCTTAAGACCTTTTGTGTAGAATAAATCTAACTATTCAGTCCCTGTCATTCCTGCGGAAGCAGGAACAACGTCTGGATTCCCGCTGGAGTTTATCCCGTACTTGATACGGGGCGGGAATGACAAGTGACTTAAGGAACAGGCACCATGTCTATCAAAAATGATTTAACAAATATTTTAGGGAAAGATTCTGTTTTTGATGATGAGGAAACACTTATCAAATATTCACATGATCAAAGCTTCGTTGAACCGCGCAGACCGGAAGTAGTTGCATTTGCAAAGTCGGTTGAAGATGTTCAGGAGGTTATCAGATATGCCAACAAAATACGCACACCGGTTGTCCCCTTCAGCTCAGGCCTGAATCTGCATGGTGGTACAATCCCAAAAGAGGGGGGGATCGTTCTTGACCTCTCACAAATGAACGCCATTCAGGTTGACGATAATAACTGGCATGCTGTTATTGAGCCTGGAGTGACGGCAAGTCAGCTTCAGGATGAACTGGAAAAGCACCAGCTTCGTGCAATGCTCCCTTTTGGTATCCACCCTAAGCGCTCTGCATTGACAAGTTATCTGGAAAGAGACCCAGCAGTTGCCGCAGCCAGTTTTGAATATGGAAATGAGCACATAATGGATACAGAACTCGTTCTGCCTACGGGTGATCTATACAGAACTGGTCTTTGGGCTGCAGGTGGCATACCGGGCTCACCTATGGGGCCGGTTCGTGCCATGATTAACCGGCTTTGGACAGGGGCGCAGGGAACCCTGGGGATTACAACAAAGATGAATATCAAGGTAGAGTATTTACCAAAAGAGAGGAAAATATTTCTTATTCAGTTTGATTCTTTCCCAGAGGCTATAGAACCACTAAGAATGATACAGCGAAAAGAGATAGGACATGAATGTTTCCTTATCAATAACTTCAATTTAGCAGCCCTGCTCTGCAAGGACTGGGAAGTACCTGAGCAGTTCCCTGCTGAAATGATTGAAACAAAGGAATTTAATGCACTCAGGGATAAACTCCCTGATTGGTTGCTTGTACTCTGTTTGAACGGGGGACCAAGGGTGCCGGAAGGGAAAATAGCATATGAAGAAAAGGCTTTTAAGGAAATTTGTTCAATGGCACACCTCCAGATGTATAATGGTGGTCATCTTGACGAGATGTTCTTAAATGAAATGCTGCATCCATGGGGAATATTGAAAAAGTTCTGTTACCGTGGATCCGTCCACGATGTTTCTTTTAAGACAACACTTAGAAGGGTTTCAGAGTTTCAAAAAATAGTTATGAAATTCATAAATGAATACCGTTATCCCTTGCAGAATATTGGTGTTTTCATCCTTCCCATTGAACGGGGACGGGCTGTTCATTGCGAGGCCGATTTTCACTGTAATCCCAACGATAAGCACGAGGTTGAGCAGGTAAAAAATCTGTGGCTGGAGGTGAGTGAGAGATTCATTGATAATGGAGCTTTTTTTGACAGACCATATGGGGCATGGGCAGACATGGTTTACAGCCGTGCCGGAACTTACACGCAAAAGCTTAAGGAACTGAAAAGAGAACTCGATCCAAACAATATCCTAAACCCGGGACATCTCTGTTTCTAAAAATTTAAAACGAGGTAGGCTTTTTTATATGACATATTATGAAAAGAAGTCTGATAAAAAGTTCTTTGAAAAGGAACTGGAGGATTACAGGGATTCAATTTGGGGATGTGCTAGGTGCAACTGGTGTCAGAACCAGTGGGGGTGGAATGTAAAGAGCGCCGAGTACTCCGAGATATGTCCCGCATTTCATGAATACAGAATTTTTCCATACTCAGGTATGGGCAAGATGCATATGGCCAGGGCTTTGCTGGAGGGAGACTTTGATTATGAGGATGCACCGGAACTGGTAAAATTTCTTTACACCTGTACAACCTGTGGCGCATGTGAAATGAACTGCCAGCGTCTCCAGGACAAAGAACCCCTTCAGGTTAATGAAACCCTGCGTGCCCAACTTGTAAAGGATGGGGTCGGTCCCATGCCGGAACATAAAGGTCTTGTAAAGAGTGTTAAAAACTACGACAACCCGTGGATGCAGCCAAGGTCTCAGCGTGACCGGTGGGCACGAAAAATCCCCATAAAAGATGTAAACAAAGAGAAAGCTGAAACGCTCTATTTTGTCGGCTGCACTTCAGCTTTTGATAGTACTTTATGGCGGGTTGCACAAAATACCGCTAAAATACTTCTGCATGCAGGAGCAGACCTTGGCATGCTGGGTAAAAAGGAGATATGCTGCGGCAGTCCAGTAGCGCGCATAGGTGATAGGGAAACATTCATAACCCTTGCCAGGCGCAATATTGAGCTATTAAATGAAACAGGCGTAAAGGAAATTGTTACTTTTTGTCCCGGGTGTTATAGAGCTATTAAACATGATTACAAAGAAGTGCCGGGAGTACCGGAATTGAATGCGTCAGTTTATCATACTGCAGAATATATTGACAGGCTCATTCAGGAAGGGAAAATTAAGATTCCAGGTGAACTGAAGATGAGTATCACCTGGCACGATCCATGTCACCTGGGAAGGCACTGCGGCGTTTATGAAGAGCCGCGGAGGATTCTAAAGGCTATTCCAGGCGTGGAGTTGGTAGAAATGGAGAGAATAAAGGATCAATCGTGGTGTTGTGGTGGCGGTGGGGGCGTCAGGACAGCCTTCATCGATTTTGCTCAAAAGACCGCTACGAAAAGGATTGAAGAGGCAAAAAAAACAGGGGCTCAGGCAATAGTAACGGAATGTCCTTTCTGCGAACAGAATATTGGCGATGCACTCAGCAAAATGGATGAGAGCATCCAGCTTTTTGACCTGACCGACATTTTAATGAAAGTTCTTGATATAGAGTAAGCTAGCGAAGCTTCGCCTCAAACCGACGAGGCTTCGCGATACTAGATACTGGATGCTTGATGTTTACTGGATACTAGATGCTGGATACTTGATACTGGATTGATAAGTTGGTAAAACTTATTAAATAAAAAGAGTATAGACATTTTTCTGCGTTAATCTGCGTCCTATACTTGAACGAGCAGCGCAACCGAATAACGAGCAACTTTTTTTATCTAGCATCCAGCATCACTTTGCATAAATAGTAGCCTTAGAAAACTTGACTCAAATGTTTAAGTTTTTGGTCTATAATAGACGGCTAGTTGTTCAGGAGACAAGCAATGAGCACAGAAAAGCAGAAAGTAATC
>CAZOKO010000139.1:0-3429 GCA_964580455.1 uncultured Thermodesulfobacteriota bacterium
GAAAAAACATATACTTAGCTTGTCCAAAACCGCTATTTCAATTTATTTTGGACAGCAATGATTTTTGGTGACCACATATAGCCATCATTGGTTTTGTAATTGTATGTCTGATTCTGATTTACCCATCAATAATGCGTAATTTATTTTCTCAACATAACAATTAATAGATGTAATTCAGATAGAAAAATTTTACAGAATAGAATATTTGGTCATACTACTTGCAGAACATAAGATAAATGGTGATCCCACCTTGCTTGGTTGTGAGCATCAAGGTGAAGTCGTTCTTACACGGTATTTTGAACCAGCCCTCAGAAAAATTAAATCCAGTATTCCTATCGGTCTCTGTCCTCCATCCATTGTAAAACTGTAATGTATTTTAGACTATTCCTTTAAAAGTTTGTTGATGCTGTCCAGGGGATCTTCGCCCTTCAGGCGGTCAATTTCCTTCAGCGGTTCGCTTAAAGTATCCTCTTTATATGGTGTAGTGTCATCTATTTTATCTAAATGGCTCTGGGCTTTTTCCATATATTGAATGGTCTGGCTGGTAGTAACAGGATTTTGCGAAATGGGGCCAACCTGGAAGGAGCCCTTTAAAATCTTTTCAATCCTTTCTCCATTTTGCTTTTCCCCTGTAATGATTACAGTTACCAGATAGGCTCCATTTTTATCTGTCTCGATAAAAGTATTACCGAATATGCCGTCGCCACGGTTATAATCATCGTGGGCACCGTCATCAAACAAGCTAACGTCTCTGGTAATATCAAGCATAACGTCTTTATACATGGTCCAGTCTGTGCTTTGTGCCTGAACGAGACGAACCATCTCAGGTCCTGGCTTCTGCACCTTTGCGATAATCGAGGTGTTCCTAAGAGAGACTTTATTTCTATTTCCAACAATCTCGGCAGCCTGAACATTGATAATCACAGGTTCTCCAAGGGCATACTGGGATCTAAATCCAAGAATGTTGGCGAATATATCAGACTTTTCAGACACTGAGATATTTACCTGTTCTGTAACCGATGGAGGTTCAGCCCAACTTACTTCAATTTTCCACTGCCCCGGTTTAGGATTGTTAACTTCCATCATCTGAAAGATCCTACCCTCAGCATATCGCCCTGTATTTCCTGAAAGATTTTCTCCTGTTATTAATCCTCCTGAGGGTGGTGTTAAAACAGTTTTCAGTCGGCTTCCCTGCCAATTGGTGAATACATTCAAGACCTGAGCTTTATCACTGACTGGTACCTGATAATTTAGTTTTCCAGTAGGTGCAAGAGGTTCGCTTACTGAAAGAAGAACGGATTTATTTTGAGCATGAGCACTGATTTCTTGGTACACGTTAACTATATCAACAGTTTCCGCAAAACGATATGTTCCACCTGTGATTTCAGCTATCATTCTCAAAGTTGCTTCGTCTGCATCTTTACCAAATCCTACTGTATAGATTGGCCAGCCCTGATTTTTAAATTTATCAACGATGGATCTCCAATCACCCCTGTTGTTCTTTCCATCTGAAAGAAGGAGAGCAACCTTAGCATTAGGTTTAACGGCTGCATTCTGAAGCTGACTGTGTCCATGACTCAGTCCAGCGCCGATGTTTGTGGCGTTGGTAGCTCCTATCTTTGATAGAGCTGAATCAAGACCTGGCATAATCTGGTCTTGCCTTTCTATTTGGATTTCTGTGCTTGCATTACTGGAGAACACCGATACGGAAGCCATATCATCAGGGTTCATGGTTGTTATATAAGCTCTGGCGGCTTCGAGGGCTTTATCAAGTTTTTCCCCTTTCATACTTCCAGATCGATCGATGACAAGGGCTGTAGCAAGGCCTCGTTTATCAGAAGTTGACTTTCGTTCAGACATCACTAGGAGCGCGTCTACCACTGCTCTCTCTCTGCCGTCTGAGGGAACATTAGTAACATCACCATTGTAGTACATGGTCGTTGAACCTCCACTGTCCAACTTCAGCGCCTCCCATGCACCGAATTCTAGAAGTAAATCTGCTATTCCTTTAGCAACGCCTAAGCCAGAAGCCCTTCCAGCGCCTCTTCCATCGCAGGTTATGAGAATAAGTGTTTTGCCGTCCGCAGTTATTGCTGCTGCTGTGTGTGGATCAGCTTTAGTATCCCAGTACTGTGCTGAGGACCCAAACCATACATCATCATTGATATTCACCTTCACTCCATATTTCTCGGTTTGATATACAGTCTCATCCCATCTTTTACTGCCGTTGTAAATGAACTGTGGTCCAGCTCCCACAGCATTATATATCCACTCTGGGAATTCATCTGCTGGAGGGTCATCGTCATCAGGGTTTTTACCATGTGGTCCAAAACGACCTATTTCAACCCTGGTCAAATCTGATGAGAAAGCTATGGCACTTCTCCCAGGATTAGTTTTATAGCAATTTCCTTTGATAGCCAGTGTACTTTCCGGACGATAAAAATTATACTTTCCATGTTTGCTCCAGTAATCGGCATTAACTGCAACAGCAGCACCGTGCCGGGAGGCCATACCCTGCACTGTTTCTAGTCCTCCACCCCATTTATCTTTCCCTATGGCTGCCCTTATCTTGACACGAGGATCGGCGAGATTTACGAACACAACATGAATGCTCTGTTTGTGACCATCAGCATCCTTCCCATGCCGGTGAAGGTGACGTATGCCGTAAAACGTCTCATCCCAGTTATCTGTCCATGACTGAGCAAAGCTAGGAGTGCCCGCAGTTAATATAAAAGAAACACATAAAACTGTGCGAAAGAATTTAGCCATATTAATTATTAAAATTCGTATTTTTCATTTTGTCTTTTAAAAAAGTCTTCTTTTTGCCTTTCCTAAAGGCAAATCATCTGACCACTGTCCTACCAGTTCTCCATCAAGCTTAAACATTTTTATCTGCATAGTAAAGTGTGCGAGTTCTTGACTGTCTTTGCCGTACTGTCGGGTGGAGGTCAGCTCAGTCTTGATTACGTAGTCGAATGATGTAGCAGACTTATCAACGATGCGAACCAGGCCAGAATTGAATAAGGTTTCCTGGATTTTGTCATGGAGATCCCTCATTCGGATATTCTCGTTATCGGTATTATTAACTAGGTTACCTACAACCAGTTTTGGTCTCTTTTTGCCCCATCCCCTAACTAACGGTGATACCAGTATCTTGTTGGTGACTTTTTCGGCAAAAGCAAGATAATCTGCCATGGTCAGCTCAACCTGAAGGTGGGCACGGCTGGCTGGGTCAAGTATCGCAACATCGCCTTGACGACCTATAGTTGATGCACACGAAGATAAAAAAATACAAAAAACCAGCAAAATAGTAGTATTAATACAATGTGTAATCCCTTTCATTTACTAATCCCCCTTTCTAAATTATTAATCATCTTTAAGATCGATAAATGCATCATCTGGAAGTCTTATGGTAAAAATGATGTTTTC
>CAZOKO010000140.1:0-3144 GCA_964580455.1 uncultured Thermodesulfobacteriota bacterium
ATCGATACTAAAGCAGCCTAACCCTGTGTCCATTTTTTCGGGGGAAGATCAAACAAACTGTCTCCACGGTTAAACCACTTTTTGCCGTAGGTGGCAAGCATAGGATGGTGATGTCCACCGTTGGGGATATTATATACATCAGTCTCTCCCGTAAAATAAGCAAGCAGTTGTTCGTAATACCACATCTTTTCCTCTAACCACCATGTATAAAATTCATCTTCGTACTCGGCTGTTTTGTAAATCCACCAACTGTTATCTATACGGGCCAAGGCATATCCATCATCAAGCCAGTTGGTCATAATATTATCCTGGACGAAATATTCATATCCATCATCGTTGGTTATCCAGTTGGCTTTTGCCGTCCTCTCTTGCGGGTCCTGAGCATGTGCCCACTTTGACTTTAGTGGAAACCCCATGCTCAAGCCAAGAGAAGATAGCCCGGCCGTTTTAAGAAAAGTCCTTCTTGGCATCACCTTTTCTTTGATCAATTCCTTTAATTTTTTCATCTTACCCCTCCTTTCTCAATTGCATTAGGATTGTTAGAACTTTGTCCCGTTAGATGTCTAGTATATCCTCTTCTTCCTTTCGCTTTATACTTTATTTCCTTGCCATCCAGTATCTAGCATCCAGAATCCAGTATCATAAGATTAACCCCTTATTAAATTCCTACTCCCCAGTATCCTGACCTCTGTCCACAGAACCATCACGTTAGCATCGTTCCTATAGGAATAGGATTTCCCTTTATGAACTCTGCAACTTCCATTCTCCTGCGATCCTGCAATTGAACCTCGGTAAGCAGAAGGTATCCTTTGCCAGTGGCTACTTTTATTCCTTCTGGATTAATCTGGGATATTTTTCCCGGTGTATCCTGGGATTTGCACTCAATGACTTGACTCATAAAGATTTTTAATATTTTATTCTCCAGATTTGTAAATGCACCAGGCCAGGGGAGAGTGCCACGAATCTGACTATGAATAGCCTGTGCATCCTTCTTCCAGTAAATACGACCATCCTCCTTTTTTAATACTGGTGCATAAGAAGCTTCGGAATGATTTTGAGGCGTGGGGACCAGGACCCCCTTTTTTAATTGACTGGTAGTTTCCAACAGCAGTTTAGCTCCCAAAGTAGATAAACTTTGGCCTAGAGTTAATGCATTGTCTTCTTGTTCAATATCTATTTCCCTCTGCAAAAGAATATCCCCGGTATCCATCCATTCATTCATAAGGATAGTAGTAACTCCTGTTTTCTTCTCGCCATTGATCAATACCCAGTTTATAGGTGCTGCACCTCGGTAGGCAGGAAGAGATGAGGCGTGGAGATTGATACATCCATGGGAAGGTATATTCAAGATTTTAGGTGGCAATATATTTCCGAAAGCCACAACTACAATGAGATCAGGGTTCTGAGTTTTTAACCATTGAATGAAATTTTCTTCCTTAACATCTTCTGGTTGTACTACGGTTAATCCATGTTGCAGGGCTAATGTTTTTACGGGGGGTGGTTGTAATTTCTTCCCTCTTCCTCTGGGCCTGTCTGGTTGGGTAACAACTCCCATTATGTTATTATCACTGGCTATCAACCTTGCCAGAGAAGGAATTGCAAAATCAGGGGTACCCATGAAGATGATATTCAAGTATTAAACCTCTTTTTCAAACCAGCTTTTTTTAAAAAGTTCCTTAATGTTTTTATAGCATTACTATTTAAAAGTCAAATAATTAAGGGCAATGAAGGCTTCATTCGTTCTTTTGTTTGACTTTTTCCAGTTCCTTCGCTAATTTAATTCCGATTGCTAAGGGATTCCTTAATTGGACGCAGAAGAACGCAGATTATCAAGATTTTGAACCACGAAGCCACAAAGAAAAAACATTAAGAGATATTTTATCTGCGTTCACCCCGTTAGAAATAGGAAACGCACCAGAAGACTCTTGAGATTATACTCTTGCAAAGCGTTTCCGTAAATTACTAGTATTTCTAAAGGGGTTAACCTGCGAAAATCTGCGTCCTAATCTTATAAAAAAGGAGTGTGAAGAAGGAAAATGGCGATTTCAAGTAAAATTAAAGAGTGTATGGAGCAATCGAGCTGGATTCGCAAAATGTTTGAGGAAGGCGCAGCCTTAAAAGCACGATATGGTGAGGATAACGTTTTTGATTTCAGTTTAGGCAACCCTGATCTTAAGCCACCTTTTCTCTTTTCAGAAAAACTTCAAAACATTATACATGAAAAGAAGGTGGGAAAACATGGTTACATGCCTAATGCTGGTTATCCGGAAACCAGAAAGGCAGTGGCCAATTATTTATCTAAAGAGCATCAGGTTGATATATCAAAAGAACAAGTGGTTATGACATGTGGCGCGGGGGGTGGGCTTAATGTTATTCTTAAGACTCTTTTAAATCCAGGAGAGGAAGTTATAATACTTGTTCCCTATTTTGTAGAGTATCTTTTCTATGTGAGCAATCATGGAGGTAGCTGCAAACAGGTTAAAACCAGGGATGACTTTTCTTTAGACCTTTTGGAAATTGAAAAGGCAATTTCTTCTAAGACCAGGGCGATTATTGTTAATTCCCCTAATAATCCTACTGGCAAGGTATATGATGAAGGAAGCATGATAGAGTTGGGAGAGATTTTACGGAAAAAAGGAAGTGAGACAGGGAGAGATATCTATCTGATTTCAGATGAACCTTACAGTAAAATTATCTATGATGGCATACACCTTCCCAGTGTTTTTGTAGTTTACGAGAACAGTATTTTAGTTACTTCTTATTCAAAGGAGCTATCAATACCGGGGGAGAGGATAGGTTTTATAGCTGTAAACCCTAAGGCTCAACCTTTAGAAGATTTAATAGAGGGGATGATCTTTTGTAATCGCACCCTGGGTTTTGTCAATGCACCGGCGCTCATACAGCGAGTAGTTCAGCATTTGCAGGGTATAACTGTGGATATAGCCGTTTATCAGAGGCGTCGAGACTTATTATGTGAAAACCTGGCCTCTTTTGGTTACCGTTTTATTAAACCGGAAGGGGCATTTTATCTTTTCCCTCAAGCTCCTGTAGACGATGTTGCGTTCGTTCAGGAACTCCAGTCTAAGAATATTGGGTCATCGTGTAGGAGTGTGGGTGATTTTATATCTCTTTGAGCATACAGGT
>CAZOKO010000141.1:0-2983 GCA_964580455.1 uncultured Thermodesulfobacteriota bacterium
TGATTTGGAGGACTTTTTCAACCTTGTTCTAAATCTTTATTTTGGACAAGAGTGAGTGATAATAAAGATTGTAAAACCCGCAACCCGTAACTGTTTGGCTATAACATTTAATAATTTAAGAAAGTACTTAACTGCGAATATCTGTGCAAATCTGCGTCCCAGTTTAGATTCCCATTATTTCTTATGATCTATCGAAAATACTTTTTTATTGAAATTGTGATTTTCTTTCTTGTTGTTTGGTTAAGTCCTTCCTGTAAGGGCAAGACTGAAAATTCTTATCCTTCCCCTGCTATACTCTCTATCAGGATAACACCTGAGAACCCCAAGACCACCCATGATTTAAATGTAATAATAGAAGGTGTGGAAGGTAGTAATCCCGCTTTCAAATACTGCTGGAAGCGAAATGAGAAAGAGATCTTTGGTGAAACTTTCAAGACCTTAAGTCACCTCAATTTTTCCAAACATGATACGATTTCGGTTGTTGCAACTCCTCTTCAGGAAGGGGTCGTGGGGAAATCCGTTGAATCTAATCCCGTAGTTGTTATAAATACAGAACCCATAATTTCTTCAGCGATTATTAAACCTCAGCCTTCATACACTAATAGCCAGTTGGAAGTAATAGTGGGGGCATCTGATGAAGATGATGACTGCATCGTATATTCCTGTCAGTGGACTAAAAATGACCGCAAGATTGACAATGAATCTTCGAATGTCTTATCAAGCTCACGCTTTGAGCGGGGTGACAGCATAAAGTGCAGGGTTATTCCCTCTGATCGGGAGGTAGAAGGAAAAGCATTCACAACTGAGACCATCATTATTGCCAACAGTTCCCCCGTCATCACCTCTCAGCCACCAGCTGAAGTTATTTCTGACAGGTTGTTTATTTATGAAGCAGCTGCAGATGATCCGGATCAGGATACCATCGTATTTTCCCTTTTATCTTCTTTGCCGGAAGGAATGACCATTGATCCGGCAACTGGTATCATAGAGTGGAAAATACCTAAAGGTTTAACGGGTGATTATCCGATAGAGATTATGGTGAGTGATGGATATGGTGGCAGATGCTCACAGGGTTTTAATCTATCTATAGGAGAAAGCTGAGGTTCTTTTTATGGTAACATCTGTAAATATCGAGCGTGTATGCGACATCCTTTTAAGTAGTGAGCTCATTTCACCCGAGCAGAAAAAGTCGATTATCTCTCAGGAAAGTATCCAGAGATCAAAACTTAAGAGGATTAAGTCTATCAAAGAGAAAGATGCTTTATCAGCAGATACTGTTGACCACGAAATTACGCCGGTTGATATTATCAGCTCGATGAAAATCAATATATTGAGCAACAAAGAAGAGTTAACAGAAGAAATTATTATGCGTTCGATTGCTGATGATTTAGCCATTCCCTTTAAAAAGATAGATCCTCTCGAACTTGATCTCGATGTGGTTACCAGAATGATTGCCAAACCTTTTGCTGTCAAACATCTTGTAGTACCTATTGCACTTATAGATGGAGAATTGAAAGTTGCCATGTACGACCCTTTAAATCATGAAGCCCTCGAGGATATTAAAAGGGTGAGCGGAGCTAAAATTTCACCTGTAGTCAGCACCAAAACGGATATCCTCAAAATCATTACGGAGTTTTATGGATTTAAATCATCGATAGTTGCGGCTGAAAAGGAGCTGGTTACCCCTCTTGCTGACCTGGGAAATTTAGAGCAGTACATGAAATTGAAATCATCTCGTGAGATTGAATCCAATGATCAGCATGTAAAAAATGCCGTAGATTATTTATTAAACTATGCTTTTGAACAAAGAGCCAGCGATATTCATATTGAGCCTAAAAGAGAGTTTGGTACTTGCAGGATCAGGATTGATGGTGTGCTTCATGATATTTACTCCTTGCCGAAGGCCGTTTATCCGGCTATTGTCTCTCGTGTAAAGAGTCTCTCAAGACTCAATATTGCCGAGAAGAGGCGACCGCAGGATGGGAGAATGAAGGTTGCTTATGAGGGAAAAGAAGCAGAATTAAGGGTATCAACCGTTCCTGTTGCCTTTGGAGAAAAGATTGTATTAAGGGTATTGAACCCTGATGTACTCTTCCAGGGTTTGGAAGAACTGGGTTTCTTCCCCATGGATTTGATTACCTATCATTCCTTTCTTAAACATACTTATGGAATTATCCTGGTAACCGGTCCCACCGGGAGCGGAAAAACGACTACCCTTTATTCGTCGCTTCGCTATTTGTCTACACCGGAGAAAAATATTACAACGGTTGAAGATCCCATAGAGATGGTTTGGCCGGATTTCAATCAAATTGCCGTTCAACCACAGGTTGGAATTACCTTTGCCAGCATTTTAAGAAATATCCTGCGTCAAGACCCGGATATTATCATGGTGGGGGAGATAAGGGATTTGGAGACAGCTGAAAATGCCGTGCAGGCCGCTTTAACTGGACATCTCGTCCTGAGTACCCTGCATACCAATGATGCTGTTTCATCTATCACCCGCCTTATAGATTTAGGGGTTGAACCTTTTTTAATTAATGCTACACTTGTTGGTGTAGTTGCTCAGAGACTTGTTCGCAGGATTTGTCCTAACTGTATAGAAAGTGTCGTCCTGGGGCAGGATGAGTTCCAGAGTCTGGGGATTACCTTAGAGCAGGAAGGACCGATTGAGCTTAAGAGAGGAAAAGGCTGCGTTCAGTGCCGCAAAACAGGATACCAGGGGAGAATAGCTGTCTTTGAGATGTTTAAAATAACAGAAAAGGTTCGAAAGCTGGTTGGCAGACAGACTTCAGTGGAGGAGATTACAAAAGTAGCAAGACAGGAAGGGATGAGTACGTTGAGGGAAAATGCTATAAGAACCATGCTAAGAGGTGTAACTACCTATGGTGAGGTTTTGAGAGTTACCAGTGAATTTTAGATTTAACCACAGAGTACACAGCGCAGCAGAGCCGCAACCAAAATGAATTTAACCACGAAGAATGAA
>CAZOKO010000142.1:0-1164 GCA_964580455.1 uncultured Thermodesulfobacteriota bacterium
CTCTCCCGGGTATCCTTCTTCTTACAGGTGACAACTATCCTAACATGGGGGGTTGTTCCGGGGTTAATATATTCGATTTGGCTTGGCAGTAGTGGCTATTATGGATGTCCTAAATGCAGATATCAGTATGTTGTCAAATTAAACGGCCTTACATTACACATAACAAAGATCCATTCTAAACGACATGAAGTGTCGTAGGTAAATCAGAAAGGAAAGCGTGTAAAATGAGAAGGTGATCACTAACGGGGAAGGAATAAGATGGAAAACAGGAGAAGATTCAGCAGATGCCTCACGCAACTGGAGGCTAAATACTTTTTGAAAAAGGGAAGAAAAAGCTGGAAAGAATGCTCGATTTTTAATATCAGTCGTAATGGAGTAGGCATGAAATTCCAAGCAGGTGAAGACGTTAGTATAGGATCAACTGTTCATTTAGAAATAGCTGTTCCCCTGGAATCGGTGCCCATTAATGTCGAGGGAATGTTAAAGTGGATTAAGAAAGTGGAAAATGATTTTATTGGCAGTATCGAATTAACTGAGGTGCTGGATGATGTTAAATGGTCTAAATTGGGTTAGGCGATTGATTTCTCTTTTTTTATAAACTTATCATTTAAAAAATTATCCATCAGGGTATTGTATATCTTCTTCTGGTTTTTGGAGGATACCTTTGCGTATAGCGATGCTGACCCCTGATTTATTTTTCCTTCGTCCAGCAACCTGGACAATTCCGGGATGAGTTTTTCAATGGTACAAGCTTGGTGATTAGATACATTCAATTGTTTTGTTATTGCCTTTCTCGAACGAGCATTTGTCCTTTCTTTTACCATTATCTTACCCCCCCCACTAATTAGTTTTGAGCAAATCCCATTTCCTCTTCAGTTCATCCGCTTTATTCAACATCATTCTATATACAAGTTCTAACCTTTCGTTATCAGGAACTTTGTTAAGAGCCTCGTCAATCATTTTTTGAAACTCTATCATCTTTTCTTTCCTGTCAGGTGGAAGAGAGTTTAAAAAATCATGTCTTTCTTTTAGTGCATCCATTAATGCATCATCTTTTAACCTTTCTGCCATTGTATTTTCTCCCCATAATTGCAGCAGAATATTTTCCTCAGGTAATTATTCAGCCCTGCTATGTTTTACCTTATTCTTTTCTGCGTACTTTGC
>CAZOKO010000142.1:1264-2892 GCA_964580455.1 uncultured Thermodesulfobacteriota bacterium
CTCACGTTCTATCTGGGTAAGCAGATTGAGATTTCTAGCTCTTACAACGTTGATGACTTCGCTGTAAGTGAGGTCATTTAATCTGAATTCAGGCTGTTCTTGATCAGCATTGGTATAAGATCGGAGGAGAATAAGATAACGCCTGATAAGTTCCGGGAGCAGGAAGCACTTACGAACATGCTCTCGGCCATGGGCACCAAATTCTGCTGCTTCATCTGGAGTATCAAGTAAACGAGCCATTTTTGCAGCGGTAGCGTCCACATCCAGGGGATCAACGAGATATCCTGTCTGATTATCAAGTACCTGTTTCATGATTCCTCCAACTCTGGATCCTATAACCGGTGTGCCCTGCCAGAGAGCCTCCGCGACGACAAGCCCGAATCCCTCCCGTGTTGAGATGTGGACGAATCCTCGTGCCATGTGCATTAAAGCACCAACAACCTGATCGTTGTTTTCCACATTGACCCAGAAGCGAATATCAGGATTGTCACCTGCCTGCTGTCTCAGTTTATCAAGCATTGCCCCACCCTCTGGGTCGTCATCTGCTGTGTTACCTAGAAAAATTAGATAGGGTGCTGGATCATACTTTTTTACCTGGCAAAGCTGCTTGAATGCTTTTATAATTGTGCCCTGGTTTTTGTGGATATCGTAGCGGGAAACTGCTGCAAGAATTGGCCGTTCGGGATTGATATTATGCTCGTTGAAAAGTGGAGTTAAAATATCAAGGGCTTCACGATCTGAATGCTGATGATTTTTCTCTGTTCTGGGATCGATGCAGGGCATAATCTGGTAAAGAGGTATTTGGAGATCGCAACCAACAAATTCAGGCATGGTAAATATTGCTCCTGCGTAGTGATTGATGTAAGGCAGGAGAAAACGCCAGATGGTCTGGTTTGGTGCGGACGTGTCTATGTGACACCGCCATAAAACGTTACCAAAAATAACGCCATTCATGACCATGGCAGCCGGCTGCGGGTCGTGGATCACAACCATGTCGGATGCGATAAAAGTGTTTCTGGCATTTCCATCGATAGTGTCAAGGTATGCACCGAAAATCTCCTCTAAAGAGATTGGGGAATCCAGCCCCTGGAGCATGTTGTGGAATTTCTTGGTTACCTGATAAAAGCCCTTATGACCCCGTATCACGCACCAGGATGCATTTATTCCCAGTCCTCTGGCAAGGGGGATAGCACTTCTGAGCATTTCTGCGACTCCCCCACCAACTAATGTGGAGTTGACATTTACCCATCCTTTCTCCATAATTGGTTCAGCAAGGCGCTTAAGGTTGTCTAATCGCTCACGCCCGATATAGGTCTCATATTCTTCTGGGTTTATTGTAGAATCCGGCTCGAACTCTTCCATTGGGTTAATTTCTCTAGCTGCCTTTCTCATTTCAACTGTCCTCTTTTTTAATTGTAACGTTTGACATTTATCCCCTCTGAGATCTCAGCGGTGAACAATCTTATGTAGCAGGTCATATAGAGATAGTCCAAATCATGCACCTGCTATTAAGTATCGGAATAACACTTTTTTTCTTAAAGTTTTTTTGATAAAAAAGCTGAATGGATTTAATACAAGGAGATGAAGAGGTAGTTTTAGGGGGTATGTTAGACCCCCTAAATACTATT
>CAZOKO010000143.1:0-2870 GCA_964580455.1 uncultured Thermodesulfobacteriota bacterium
TGGGGTGGCTCACAACCGCCAAGCTCCCCGCTTTGCGGGGACGTTATGACTTTATGACTAAAATCTTGACAATCTGCGTTTATCTGCGTCCAAAGAAATCTTATGAAATCAAGTTTAGAGTTCTAAATTAACTTAGGGGAAGGAGATGAAAATGAAGGTAACAAAATTAGATCACATTGGAATTGCAGTAAAGAATATGGATGAAGCACTTGCTTTTTATCGTGAGACTCTGGGTATCTCACCAGCGGGTGAAGAAACAATTGAGGAACAGAAGGTCAAAGTTGCCTTTCTGCCCTTAGGTGATACTGAACTGGAATTACTGGAGTCAACTTCTCCAGATGGTCCTGTGGCGAAGTTTATTGAGAAAAGGGGTGAAGGGATTCAACATATAGCACTTAGAGTTGAAAATATTGAAGAGGCTCTAAAAGAACTGAAAGAGAAAGATTTCCGCTTAATCGATCAGCAGCCACGTTATGGTGCAGGTAATGCCAGGATTGCCTTTCTGCATCCTAAGGCAACAGGTGGAATCCTGTTAGAGATATCGGAAAGAGAGTGAGGGAGAGATTTTTATATTGACAAACATAGCTATTTATGATAAATTTATTGATAACAGTAGATATAGTGTTCTAATTGGTTTCGTTGTTAGGAAGAAGAAAACGCGGTTTCTTTAAGCCAGTTCCTTTCTTGCAGTGAAAGATTATTAGTAAACAGCTTCAAGTTAATCTTTGAAGAAAGGAGGTGTTGTTAGATATGGTTAAAGGAACTGTGAAATGGTTTAATGAGAAAAAGGGTTTTGGGTTTTTGTCACGAGAAGATGGAAGTGATGTATTTGTACATCACACATCCATCCAGGCTGAGGGTTTTAAAACGCTCAGAGAAGGACAGGAAGTGGAGTTTGAGGTACAAGATGGGCCTAAAGGTCCTCAAGCAGTTAATGTTACAGCAATGTGACAATGTAATGGCAGCCAGCTAATGGCTGCCATTTTTTTTATCTTACCCATAATATTTAAAAATAAACCCCTTCACCTGCTTCCATTGTCTTAACTATTATAATTTCCCATTCATACTATAGTCTGATTTTACTTGATAAACAGATTTTTTGTGGAGAAATCAGGATCGCTGGTGACATTTATTCCAAGCCTTCTTAATCCTGCTTCATCACCGGAGGTGGGAATATGGGTCATATGCATTTCGCAATTCTTGAGATCCTTTATTTTTTCAATTGCCAGCTGAGCGGCAGAGTTTGACATAGCACTGATGCTCAAGGCAATGAGTGTTTCTTCCATATCAAGGCTTGCACTTTTCGTGTTAAGAATATTTGTCTTGAAATTTCCTATTGATTCAGTTATGTTTTGGGGTAGGAGGTGTATTTTGGGGGGAATACCGGCTAAATGTTTTATTGCGTTTATTACGAGACTTGATGCTGCATGCATAAGGGGTGAATTACTGCCCGCAATAAATGAACCATCATCTAATTCAATTGCAGCACCACAGAAAATACCTTCATTACCCTTTTGTTGTCTTTGAGCATCAGACGCTGCCCTGTGAGCCAGGGCAACAACTTTTCTGTCATTTAACTTAACGCCCAGTTCATTCATCAGAAGTTCAACTCTCTGCGTGGTTTCCTTGTCTATAAAACCCATAGCAAATTCACACTTATATCTGAATAATCTCCTTATTAATTCCTGTTTCGCAGCTTCCCGTACGGCGTCGTCATCGATAATCGCGAACCCCACTTTGTTTACACCCATGTCAGTAGGGGATTTGTATATTGGCTCTGTTCCTGATATTTTTTCAAGTATATTTCTGAGAACGGGGAAAATCTCGATGTCCCTGTTGTAATTAATGGCGGTTTTTTGATGTGATTCCAGGTGGAACGGGTCTACCTGATTAAAATCCATTATATCCGCTGTTGCAGCTTCGTAGGCAATATTTACAGGATGTTTAAGGGGAAGATTCCATACAGGAAAGGTTTCAAGCTTTGCGTAACCCGCCTTAACCCCCTTTTTATGCTCATGATATAGCTGGGAAAGACATGTAGCCAGTTTGCCACTGCCGGGTCCCGGACCGGTAACAACTACAAGCTGATTTTTTGTTTCAATGTAGTCATTGCTGCCATACCCTTCATCGCTGACAATTGTGTCCACATCCGTAGGGTAGCCTTTTGTATAGCGGTGAACATATACCTTAATATCCCGGCGCTCCAATTTGTTTTTGAAAATATTTGCTGCCGGCTGATTATCAAAGCGGGTTATTACTACTGCTAATATATCAATACCCCATTCCTTCAAATCGTCTATAAGTTTTAAGGCATCGGAATCATAGGTAATGCCAAAATCAGCGCGTACTTTTTTCCTCTCAATATCCCCGGCGTAAATACAAAGCAGGATGTCAGCGTTGCCTTTTAGTTTTTGCAAAAGTTCCATTTTTACATTGGGGTTAAATCCGGGTAAAACTCTTACCGCATGATAGTCAAAGAGCAGCTTCCCACCAAACTCCAGATAAAGTTTACTCCCGAACATTTTAACGCGGTCAAGAATTGCGGCTGTTTGTTCTTTTAAATACAAGTCGTTATCAAAGCCAATTTTTTTGTTCAATTTCACTCCTGCATTAAGTATACAAGGTTTATCCTTAGTATATAAGGTAAGATTTTTGCCGCCGAGTATATAGCATGGAATTTTTAATGTCAAACAGGAAAAAATTGAGACTGTCCAACCAATGTCATAAACTTAAAGGCTTTCTGCTTAAGTTAATGACATTGGTTGGAGATATGACTTACTATTAAAAAAGATGTAAGTCATTACTTTAAGAAGAAATTTCTCTGTACTACAAACCTGCAACATCGTGTTTTTTTGGCAAAGTATTCTAAG
>CAZOKO010000144.1:0-2787 GCA_964580455.1 uncultured Thermodesulfobacteriota bacterium
ATGTGGTCAATCACATGACAGTTTTTCCACTGGAGAATTATGGATAAGCAAGTAAACTTATTTTGCCCTCTGTGGACATCCCCAATCCCACTGGCTAAAAAAGAATTTTATGATTTTACGTAAATATATTATTCTCAGCGTACTCTGCGATCTATGTGGTGAATAGTTACGTATTTAATGCAAGCTTTCTTAAGTTATTTTTATAAGGTCTTTTCACTATTGCCTTTTCGGTAATGATAGCACTGACGTATTTTGAAGGGGTAATATCGAAGGCAGGATTCCAGACCTTAACTCCCTCTGGAACTATCCTCTTACCCTCAATATGAGTAACTTCTTTCTCATCCCTTTCCTCAATAGAAACTGCTTCACCTTTTCTAAAACTTAGATTTACCGAGGAAAGGGGGGCAGCCACGTAAAAGGGTATCTTATGCTCTTTAGCAAGCACTGCTAATGAATATGTTCCTATCTTGTTGGCAACATCACCGTTTAAACATATACAATCGGCACCAGTTATGACGACATCGATCTGTTCCTTTTGCATGGCATAGCCTGCCATACCGTCAGTTATCACTGTAACTGGAATACCACTTTGCTTGAGTTCCCAGGCGGTAAGTCTGGCTCCCTGTAAAAAAGGCCTGGTTTCACAGGCTAACACCTTTACCTTTTTACTCTCCTCAAAAGCTGCTCGAATAACCCCAAGAGCCGTTCCATAACCGGCTGTAGCCAGCGCCCCTGCGTTACAATGAGTCAAAACAGTATAACCATCTTTTATCAGCCCTTTTCCCACCTGTCCTATCTGGCGATTAATCTTGATATCCTCCTCACCAATCTTTACTGCCTCCTTTCTCAAAAGCGACTTCAACTCTTTAACACTTCTGTCACTATGAGTAATTACCAGATTTTTCATGCGCTCAATAGCCCAGAAAAGGTTAACCGCTGTAGGTCTGGTTTGAGCAAACTCCTGGCAAATCTTTTCAATCTGCTGCTTAAATCCATCATATTCCCGGGCTTTAATACATAACGCCCCCAGGGCAATTCCCATCGCCGCAGCAACACCGATAGCCGGCGCCCCCCGCACTACCATCTTCTTTATCGACTCCGCTACCGCAGCATAACTATCACATACCAGATAAGTCTCCTCAAATGGCAGTTTAGTCTGATCCAACAGTATTACCCTGTCATTTTCCCAGGCAATTGTTTTAATCATTATCTCTTACCCAGTTTTTCCTTAAGCAACTCATTTACAATTTTTGGGTTGGCCTTTCCTCTGGTTGCCTTCATTACTTCTCCCACAAAAAAGCCAAACAACTTCTCTTTCCCCTGACGATACTCTTCCACCTCTTTGGTACTAGCTGAGAGGATATTGTCAATCACTCCACCAATTTCGCCTCCATCAGATACCTGCTCCAATCCATTTTTTTTCACAATATCAACTGGTCTCTTTCCACTTTTATACATTTCCCCAAATACTTTCTTTGCAATCTTACCACTTATAACACCTTTATCCACCATCTCCAGCATTTCTGCCAGAGAGGATGGACTAACCGAACAATCCTCAACTTTTTTCCTGCTCTCTTTTAATAGTCTCAACAACTCACCCATTACCCAGTTGCTTACTATCTTTGGCTTTGAGTATAATTTAATACATTCCTCGTAATAATCAGCCAGTGATTTTGAACCGGTTAATATCTCAGCATCATAATCAGGAATACGATATTCGTCTACAAAACGTCTGTGGCGTTCTGCTGGCAGTTCAGGTAGCGTTTCTTTGATTTCTTCAACCCATTTTGAATCAACCACTATCGGCACCAGATCGGGATCGGGAAAATAGCGGTAATCATGCGCCTCTTCTTTACTCCTCATAGAAGAGGTAATACCCTGGTTGACATCCCAGAGCCTTGTTTCCTGAACAATGGTTTCTTCCTGCTCGAGCATTTTTCTCTGTCGCTCTACCTCGTATTCCAGGGCAGACTGGACATGTCGAAAGGAATTCATGTTTTTTAACTCAACCTTGGTACCAAGCTCTTTTTGCCCCTCAGGACGAAGAGAGATATTTGCATCACAGCGAAAACTACCTTCTTCCATATTACCATCGCAAACCTCCAAATACTGTAATATTACACGCAGGCTCCGCAGATACTCACTGGCTTCCTCGGCAGTATTCATGTCCGGTTCACTTACAATCTCCATCAGGGGAACTCCTGTACGATTAAAATCAACATAGCTGTAATCGGCAACTGATCCTTCCATCTCATGAAGAAGTTTTCCTGCATCTTCTTCCATGTGAATCCTTGTGATACCGATTCTCTTTTTTCGTTTCTCTTTGCCAACTTCAACCTCAAGATAACCATCAGAAGCTAATGGTTTCTCGTATTGAGAAATTTGATAGCCCTTTGGAAGATCTGGATAAAAATAGTTCTTTCGAGCAAATTGGCTGAAAGGGGCAATTTGGCAGTTCGTCGCCAGGGCGGTTTTGATAGTAAACTCAACTACTTTTTTATTTAATACCGGCAAAACCCCTGGCATACCCAAACATATGGGACAGGTCTGTTTGTTGGCCTCTCTTCCAAAAATGGTAGAACAACTACAAAAAATCTTGCTCGCAGTTAAAAGCTGGGCATGTACCTCAAGCCCTATCACTACTTCATAGTCCATTAGTATCCCTTCCTTATTGCTATTCTAACCCCGAATATAGCACAATCAATAAAAAAAACCAATGTATATTATAAAATAACAGCAGTTCCGCAACTTAACATATTTTACGCAACAGATTAAGCAAAAAGAGTA
>CAZOKO010000145.1:0-2480 GCA_964580455.1 uncultured Thermodesulfobacteriota bacterium
TGTCGAGTTCCAGCTAAAATCCCCAGTTAGTTCCAAAACAATTCCCCAATCAGTTCCAAAAGAATTCCCCAGATAGTATCAAAAGAATTCCCCACTTTTTCAAAGCAATGCTATAGGATTTCCCACAAAACAGATAAAGAGGAGGGAATCTTATGGCAAGGAGGGAGATACGGATGGAGAAATTGGTAGAAGTGCTGAGTCAGTGGCACGCAGGGCGTAGAATCAGTCAGATTAAACGCAGTGTGGGGATAGCTCGTAAGACGATAAGGAAGTATATAAAACTGGCACAAAATTGTGGATTTTCAAGAGATAAGGAGATTCAAGATTATCAGTATTATCTGGAGATGGCCGGCAGGATACAAAAAGAGTTAAGAACACCACTTGATAGTTCACCCTCATACAAAAAGACCGCTTTATACCAAAGCACGATAGAGAAACTACTTCCCAAGAAGTACATGACTCCCAAACAGGCATACAGGATACTAAAGCGAGATTATGAGTATAAATTGAGCTATTCCAGTTTCAACCGTTATATCAGGATTAAATATCCAAAGAAACCAACAGGTTATATACGGATCGAGGTAAAGGCAGGAGAGGAAGCACAAGTAGATTTTGGCAGTGCAGGGATGATGTATGATGTCGAGAAAGAGAAGATGAGAAGAACCCATGCCTTTATTATGACACTCTCATACAGCCGTCTTCCTTATGTAGAGTTTGTCTTTGACCAGGGACAGGAGACCTGGGTGAAATGTCACATAAGAGCGTTTGAGTTTTTTGGAGGGATTCCTGAAAGGATAATACTGGACAACTTAAAATCAGGGATATTAAGACCAAACACCTATGATCCGGTGTTTAACAGGGCATATGCTGAATGTGCCAGGCATTATGGGTTCATAATAGATCCGGCAATTGTGCGTATGGCAAGACATAAAGGAAAGGTGGAGAGGAAAGTCCCCGTAGTAAGACAGCAATTCTTATCATCTCATGACACAAGTGACATCATAGAAGCTAATAGAAAGGTAAGAGAGTGGTGTCTCAATGATTATGGGATGGAGATACATGGTACAACAAAGAGGAAGCCTTGCGAGGTTTTTAAGACAGAAGAGAAACCTCAATTAAAGAGTTTGCCAGAGAAGCGGTTTGATCTTCCTGTATGGAAGGAAGCCAGGGTTCACCCAGACCATCACATAGTGTTTTTAAAGAGCTATTATTCTCTCCCTACCAGGTACATTGGCAAGAAGGTATGGGTTAGAGGCGGGTTAGATACGGTGCAGGTTTTTGATGATGGTGAATTAGTAAAAACCCATCGAAGGGCATACCGCCCAGGAAGTTTTAAGACAGATGAAAGAGACTATCCGCCAGAGAAGTCAAGGTACTTATTTAAGACCACATCGTACTATCAAAAAGAGGCATCAAAGCATGGAGAGTATGTGTGCCGGTTAGTCACTAAAGTTATGACAGATCATGCCTACCGAAATTTGAGGAAGGTACAGGGTATCTTTAGACTGGCGGACAAATATGGTGCAGAGGCCTTAAACCTTACCTGCAACCGCTGTCTTTTTTACGAGGACTATAGGATGAGCACTATCAAAAGGATACTTGATAAAAAACTCTACCAGGCACCGATTGAAGAAGAAGTTGTGGTAGAAGCAGTGAAGAGCTCAAAGGAGGGACTATCCTTCATCCGTCCCCCCGAGTATTTTATCCACAGCAAGGAGGGAGTATAATGAGCATAGATGGACAGATAGAGAAAAAGTTAAAACAGTTACGATTAACAGGAATGTTTGAAACCCTGGGGGTAAGATTGAAGCAGGCAGAGGAAAGTAACAGTGGATACCTGGACTTTCTTTCAACTTTACTTGAAGACGAATATGAGAAGAGACAATCCCGGGGACTGTTAAAAAGGCTTAAAAAGGCAGGATTTGAAGAGGAGAAGACACTGGAAGGTTTTGATTTCTCTTTTAATCCCCAAATCCCGGTAAAGAAAGTCAAGCAATTAGCCAATTGCGTTTATATCGACAAGAAAGAGAATATCTTTCTTTTGGGTCCTGTTGGTGTGGGCAAAACGCATGTAGCACAGGCTCTGGGGCATATCGCCTGTAGAATGGGATATGAAGTCCTATTTACCAAAGCAGCTAAGATGTTTCGTTACTTAAACGGAGGAAGGGCAGACAATAGTTTTGAAAAAAGGACTAAGAGGTATATCTCCGTACAACTTCTTATCATTGATGATCTTGGACTCAAACCTCTAACTCCTACTCAATCAGATGACTTTTATGAAGTAATTGGTGAACGTTATTTGAAGAAATCCACCATTTTTACCAGTAATAGGACATTAGAGGACTGGCATTCCTTATTCCCTGATCCTGTTATTGCCAACTCAGTAATGGATCGGATTGCTCATAACGCTCATCAGATTACCATGAGTGGAGAGTCTTATAGAAACAAGAAATCAATAAAAAATACCAAATAAAAAAATG